>JAUYAR010000160.1 GCA_030693415.1 Candidatus Cloacimonadaceae bacterium
AAATTCCAGACAGTAATGTGGGGTATCTGAGGTCCAATCTGAGGTCTTCACAATACTATCATAAAAAAGCATACCCCCCAAACCCTTTAGCAGAAATGGAGCGGGCAACGGGACTCGAACCCGCGACCCTCAGCTTGGGAAGCTAATGCTCTACCAACTGAGCTATGCCCGCTCGCAAGGGTCTAATCGATTTATCTGGCTTTGATTGTCAAGGTATTTCCGTTTGCGTCTTGCTTGGGGGGCAAATACTTTTTTATTCCACAGCCGAATCGGAGCTCGGCTTCCCAATCCAAACAGCATGGTAGTGCCTTGAATCTTATGTCCTATTCCCATTCTATCGTTGCCGGTGGTTTGGAACTGATATCATAGACGACGCGGTTGATTCCGTTCACTTCGTTGATGATGCGGTTTGAAACGCGTTTGAGGAAATTGAAGGGGAGTTCTGTCCAGTCCGCGGTCATGCCATCGACGCTATTGACGGCACGGAGGGCGCAGACGTAGTCGTAGGTGCGTTCGTCGCCCATCACACCGACGCTTTGGATGGGGAGGAGGACCGCGAACGCTTGCCAGGTTTTGTCATAGAGATCCCATTTACGGAGTTCCTCGATGAATACTTCGTCGATTGCTTGAAGGAGCTGCACTTTGTCTCTATCCACATCGCTGATGATGCGCACAGCCAATCCCGGTCCCGGAAAAGGATGCCTGCCGATCAATTCTTCCGGCAAGCCAAGTTCGCGTCCCACGGATCGAACTTCGTCTTTAAATATCTCTCTGAAGGGTTCGATAAGTTTCAGTTTCATAGTCTCCGGCAAGCCTCCGACGTTGTGGTGGGATTTGATCGTTACCGAGGGTCCTTTGAAAGAAACGCTTTCGATCACATCCGAATAGAGAGTGCCCTGAGCGAGAAATTCAACGTTGTCAAAGCGTTTTGCTTCGCTATCAAAGACATCGATAAAGGTTTTGCCGATGATCTTGCGCTTTTCTTCCGGAGAAGTAATTCCGGCAAGGCGATCGAGGAATAAATCCGCAGCATCGATAAAATCGATGTTTATGCCTGAATAGGAGGCAAAAAACTGTTTAACCCGCTCCGCCTCGCGATGACGCATACAACCGTTATCAACAAAGATGGGTATAAGCTGGTCTCCGATTGCGCGGTGCAAAAGCGCAGCTGCGACCGAAGAATCGACTCCTCCGCTGAGACCGAGGATGACGCGTTTGTCGCCTACTTTTTCCCGTATCGCAGCGATCGATTCGTTGATGAAGGAGCCGGGTGTCCAGTCTGCATTCAATCCAGCAATTTTAAGTATGAAGTTTCTCAATATCTGGATTCCGTTAACAGTGTGCATCACTTCCGGATGAAATTGCAAAGCGAAGATGGGCAGTGCTTTATGCGTGATTGCGGCAAAATCAGTATTGGTGGTATTGGCGATGGAATGAAAGACCTTGGGCAGATCGATGATCGAATCCCCGTGGCTCATCCAAACCTGTTGTTTGGGATCGAGTCCGTCAAAAAGACCGTGCTGTTCGATGATATTGAGTTCAGCATACCCGTATTCTTGTTTGCTGAGACGCTTTATCTTCCCGCCAAAGCGGTTGTTCACGATCTGCATGCCATAGCAGATTCCCAAGATGGGAATACCCAGTTCCCAGATCGCAGAATCGGGATGCGGAGCACCTTCCTGATTGATGGAAAAGGGACTGCCGGAAAGGATCACCGCCTTGGGATTCAAGGACTTGATCGCATCCGAACTCATATTGAAGGGATGGATCTCGCAATAGACGTTGAGGGAGCGGATCGCGCGTCCGATCAACTGCGTGTATTGGGAGCCGAAATCGAGGATCAGAACCGATTCGTGGGTCATTCTCTATCTACCTTACAAAGGGGTTGTTGGCTTTTTCCAAGCCGATGCTGGTGGCGGGTCCGTGTCCCGGAAAGACGATCGTGTCCTCAGGGAGAGTGAAAAGCCTGGATTTGATGGAATTGATGATCATCGTATGACTGCCGCCGGGAAAATCCGTTCTGCCGATGCTGAGTTCAAAGAGAGTGTCTCCACTGATGAGATATTTTCCGCACAGCAGACAGATGCTGCCCGGTGTGTGCCCCGGTGTGTGCATCACTTTCACTTCAAAGCATCCGAGCTTAAGGATGTCTCCATCGTCGAGCAGGATGTCCGCGGATTTACCCTTGAGGGGCGTTCCCATGAATTCGCTGAGGTTTTTTTTATTATTGACCAGCATACCCGCATCAAGGCGATGAATGGCGATGGGTGCGTGCAAAGCATTGTGAAAGAGCGGATTGCCGCCAATGTGATCCCCGTGGCCGTGCGTGTTCACGATGTATTTTACTTTGAGCGAATCCTTGTTGATCCGATCAAGAAAAGCTTGTGATGGAGCGGCGGGATCGACCAAAATGGCTTCCCTGCTCTCGTCGTCAAAGAGCAGCCATGTGTTTGTGCCATATTCCAGTAGCAGAATGCTGGATTCCAGTTTGAGCATTAAATCTCCTAATCCAAAGAAATTATGTGTTTACGCAGGATGTCTTCGGGGCATTTGCTGACCACGATTTCGTTATCGAGATTGTTGTCAATGCCATACTTGACAATGCCGGGGGAGGGGGCTTTGCGACTATAGTAGAGCAGGATGGAAGCCGCCAAAGAAAGGAGTTTCCGCTCCGGTTCTTCTGAAATGATGATCCCCAGGGGACCATAGACTTCCTTGATCAACATGCGGATGCCGGAGGATGAGTGTTTTTCGAGTTCATTGTTATCCGCTTCGGTTCTGCCGATAATGAGCTTGGTCTTGGCGCTGAGGCGAAAATGACGTCCAAACCGCAGCAGCGTAATGCTTTCTTCGTCGGTTTGTCCGTGCGCGATCAAATCTTTCAATCGCAGGGTGAAATTGCGGTCGGTTAAAAGACAACCACCTGCGGGAGTGGGATAGACGATCTCCATTTCTGCGGCAAGGCGGATCTGATCTTTTCTGCCGCGTCCGTGGAAGGCAAGCAGTTCGGTTTTATCCACCCAGCCTTCGCGAATGGGAAGGGTGTCCGGCAGGAGTTTTTGAGAGAGCGGACGGATGAGCAGATCGGGAAAACCGGAATGATTGGCTACCGAATCCAACGCGTCGCGGCGTTGGGACATCGGTCTTTGACCAAGTACTTCGCCGGAGATGAGAAAATCCGCGCCAAGTTCGGCAAGCATGTTTCCTGCCATGCGAAACATCAAAGCGTGGCAATCGATGCAGGGGTTGAGGTGTCCACCAAATCCATATTTTGGGTTTTTCATCATTTCCAGATGCGCGGCTGTGATATCGCGCACGATGAGCTCGATGGAGTTTTTGCCGGCTATATCGATCGCCCGTTCGGAGGGGATGTAGGGAGCACGAAAAAACACGGGAAAGACGGTGTATCCGTGCTTTTGCATCCATTTCACGCTGAGGATGCTGTCCAAACCTCCTGAAAAAAGAGCGATGGCTTTATGTTGTTTCATTTTATCTCCGTACTTGATAGTCTCTATTTCGATGCTGCGGAAAAGATTGCTCAGCAAAAGCGGAGTCCTGTTCTACCTAATAAAAAAAGCAAAGTGCCGGGCTTTAATACCCGGCACCGCGTCTATTGTGGAGCTAAATGGGGGAATTGAACCCCCGACCTACTGATTACGAATCAGTTGCTCTACCGGACTGAGCTAATTTAGCTGGATCAATTTTTCATAAAACGGATGTTGACTGGATTTTCAGGAGTGTCGATAAACATTGCCTGATGCGATCTGCCAAAGCCTTCATCCTTGTAGGTGGCGAAGCTGTTTCCCAAAATGATGTTGAAGTACTGGGTGGTGAGCGCGTTGAATTCCACCATCGTAGGACCGGAAATGTTATGTGGATACCAATAATGCGCAGCGCTGAGCCCGGTGCCCGGTTTCCCGATTTCGTTGGGCACAAAATCCGGTAGGTAGATTACGTAGTCCAAGACAATGCGCACTGTTTCGGGATAATTTTCAAAGCCATTTAGGTAAAAACCATAAAACTTAGCCAAAGAGCTTTCTTCCATCAGTTTCGGTATTGCTAACACAGGTTCGAAACTCGCACAATCAGCACCGTTGATAAAAAACATCGCCGAGCGGATGTTTCCCACTTGGATCGATTCGATGCGGGCGTTCTTGTTCAGGAAGAAACCGTTGTATGCAAAAGCATCGATGCTGTTCCTTGGCACGTCAAAAGTAGCTTTGACGCTCAACTTCTGCAAATCTGCCGTGTAATGCATATCAAGGATCACTCCGGCAATGGGAATGACCTTCATTTTGTTAGAAACCTTTGTGCTCTGATCCTTGGCAAACAGGTTCAAGCCCAAAAGGAGCAGGATCACGGAAACAAGCAGGTATTTATGCATTTGAAACTCCCTTGCAATTTCATAGACTATTCTTGCGCTAATTTTTAAACAGCGCCTGTTTCGTCAAGAGTTTTGTTTGCAGCTTGGCTCAGTTGGAATGAAAGGCGATGTTGTAGATTATTCGGATAAGAAGTAAGATCATGGCGATCACGAGGATACGTTTGATCAGGATGTTTCCCTTGAGGATGACAAGCTTGGAGCCGAGGATGTTTCCCGCGATACCGCAAAGCGCTCCTGGTATTGCAATGGGATAGAAAATCTTACCGGCGTGGGCGAACGTGATCATGGCAGCAACGTTTGATGCCAGATTGATCACCTTAGTATTGCCGTTTGCCACGACGAAGTCATAATGTAGCAGCAATGTGAAGGATAGGATCAGAAAAGTGCCGGTGCCAGGACCGAAGAATCCATCATAGAAACCGATCACAAAGCCTGCGAGGCTTCCCAAGATGATGCGGTATCCAAGCTTGAGCAAATGAGAGCGATCATGAATCCCGATCTTTTTACTGAGCAACGAGACCACCGTGATCAGAGGGATCAGCACGATCAAGAGATAATTCAAAAAAGCGGGGGAGAGGATCAAAGCTATTCGCGCTCCCAGCCAGGAACCCACGAGCGCGAAGCCGGCGCTGAACAAAGCAACCGGGATGTCGATCATCCCGGCGCGCAAATAGTTGGCGGTGGAAAAGACTGTCCCGAAACATGATGAAAACTTATTTGTCCCAAGCGCCATGTGCGGAGGGATGCCCACGCTCCAATATGCCGGTAGGGAGATCAACCCTCCGCCTCCGGCAATCGAATCGATCAAACCCGCCAAAAAGATTAAGGGCAGGACGATGGCATAGTCGGTGCCGCTCAGGCTGATGATTTCGTTCATCTAAAGTTCCGCGCGAAATTCGAGTTTTAGTTGGTTTTTGATCCTTTCCTCGGGATAGATGTTTCCGGTGTATTCAAGAGTGAAAGAGCTGAAATTGTTCAATCTATAAATCGCGGAGAAGCTCCATGAACTTTGCAAACCGGCTCTTTTCTCCGGCAGGAAACTGAGAAATTCACTGCCGCCGCGATCGTTGTATTGCAGATTGAGTTGGGCAGCAAGCCGTCCGCGCCGGTTCCAGGTGCTGCGCCAAGAAGGTCTGATGCCATAGCTGATCAATTCATAGCCCTCGCTTTCGTTTTGCTGCCGGCCTTGCTCGATGGCGGTGGTCAAAACTGCCTGCACCTGGCTGTGAACCGATAGATTGCGCAAAACCGTGAGTTCCAACGACTGCTTTGTGATCTCGGATAGATAGCGGGTGTCTGTTTCGCGGCGATCCTGAAATTCGAGACTGAGGTTGTTGGCATAGAATTGTTTCAGCTCCAATCTCCCTCCGCGATTCAATCTGAAAGTGCGGGACTGGCTTTGATAGCGGTTGTCCAGAGACCGGTCGATTTCCAGATTGATTACTCCGAGCAGGCGATTGCGGATCAGATCGAGCCAGAGGTTTTGATTGTAGTTTTGCTTGCCATAGATAGTGCTGGTTTCATTGAAGACCGTGCCGGGATAGAAGACGTAGCGGCGCAGATCATCGCTTTGACTGCATTGCTCGGTCGCCTGAAGAGTTGCATCCCCGTGCATGCGTTTCCAAAAGCCCTTTTGGGAGAAGTTTCCCGGATTGAAGTAGATGCTGAGCAGGGCGTTGATCTCCGTGCTCAGGCTGCCGGTTTCGGATGTGATATACACATAATCATAATCTCCGTCGGGCAGATAGACTCCGGTGCTGTCATAGAGTCCCAAGCCCGCTCCAATATATTCCAGCTCGCGGATCTTGGGAAAGAATTCCGTCTGGTTGAGCTGATAGTTGTTCATCAGGCTGATGGCGCTTTTGAGGAATTGATGCGAGCTGCGGGCGCTGATCAGATCATAGTTCGTGCCCGGAGACGCGTCAAAGCGAACAACTTCCCGGTGTGTGACATCGACACTCAGGTTGTGATTTTGAATGGCAGTAAGATGCTTTACCGCATAGGTTTGGGATTCGGAGAGAGCTTGCCATCCATCGCGATGCAGATCCGTGCTTTCAAAGGCATAATTGAGATCGGTGAAAAAGACCCTCGGCAACCCGAATCCCAGATTGGGAGAGAGCTTGTAGAAACGGTTTCCACCGGATACGAGAGCCTGATTCGGATCAGTCATTTCGAGGCTTTGAAAGTTGGCGTTCAATCTGGTTTTCAGATATCGCCAATCCCAGATAGCGACACCTTCGTGATGGTTGAGACGGCTTTGTCTATCAGTACCGTCCAAATAGTTTTGCAGGGACAAAGTGTGGCGCAGATTGAGCTCCGGGATGATACCGATCGCCGGTGAACGTGAAACGAATCGCAGTGCCGTTTGTGCATAATAGTCCTTTATCTCCTTGTAGCGCAACAATATCTCCGGTCGCCAGTAATTTCCCATTTCAGTTCTTGCGGATAGACCAGTGGAGCTTTGCGCTAGCGAATCGGCAGGATCGAGGGCGCTGAAATCATAATCCGCCTGCGGATCGCTATATTGCGCAAAGAGATAACTATTCGCGAGACGTCGCTCATGGTCAATGCGAAGCTGCGTCCCGGAAACTCTATCGCTGGCTTTAAATTCTGCAAATGCGTGAATGATACCTCCGGAATTGTCCTCATCGTCCAGAGGGGAGAGCGTGTTTTTGTCATTTAGGCTATAGATGCCCTCGACCCCGCCCAATAGCCGTTTATGGCTGTATAGTAGCTGTATGTCCAGATTAGTCCTTTTTACAGGAGAAACAAGGCGTTTTTGAGGTTGCCAGGATCCTTGCCCGGCACCAATATAGCGGTATTTGCCGCTGGAATATTGTTCATAAGCACCATTGCCATAGCCCACGTAACTGAAATAGACGTTATAGCTTGCAGTCGTGTCCCCCGGAGCGTATTCATAATACCCGATTCCGCCGGCAGAGGTGATCAGTGTATATGTCCCCAAGCCTGGCTCGACTTCGAAGACACCGTCTCCCCAAGCTTGCGTGTCTCCCGCCAGCTGCAAAGAATCACGGTCGGAGTCGGTCATTTCATACAATAGGGGGTTGTCTTTGGCATCTGCTTGATGGATGATGTGATGGGCGATACTCAAGCCGGGAAAGATGGCGATTCTCGATGAATTAAAATAGGTCGATTGCTTGAAGAAGTCGTCCGAATACTGAAAGAAAGCGCTCACCAAGCTTCCGGAGGTCACAAGTATGCGAAAGGTCACTGAGCCCTCGGAATAGTCGATGCCATAGTCCAATCCCCGCTCGAGGAGGCGTCCGTCCATATAGATTTGTTCACTGCCGGCGATGATGATGTGGCTGGTTTGAAATCCGGTGGGATTGAGAAAATAAGGTCCCTGTTTTCCATCAATTATGGCAATGGTGAGATTGGCACGTTTGCCGCTATTTGCCGAAAATCCGCCTTGGAAAAAGTGCTTGGTTTCAAACCAAGCATTGATGCCCTCAGATTTGCTTTTGTAGTTGATGAATCTGGTGTCCTTGAACTCCCATTCGACGTCGCCCATAGCGATCTCATAGTTTCTGCCAAAGACGCGTACAAAGACCTGATCGAGGCTGCTCAGTTCCTTGGAATCGCCTTCGGGAGAAAGTTTGGACTGGCTGTCCGAGAGCTGGGCACTGAGGTTGACGTTTGGTGAGAGCTCGCCGCTAAGATTGACAAACAGCGATTGTTTCAGATCGAATGTCGAATCCTCGGAAAAAGTGATGGCAAAAGTCTTGGAGCCGCTGAGGTTCAGCTTTCCATCGTCCGACCACCAAGGAGTCTTGGTTCTGGTGATCGCTTTGAAGAGCGAATCGCTTTTTGCTCTCGGTTGATACATCCACTTGGTGTCTCGCAGGTTAGGCGGAATCAAAACGTATTGGATACTTAAGTATTGGTAGGGAAGAGGAGCCAGCAGAACAAGTTTTCCGCTGCGGTGGTCAAGCCGATAATCCTGCTCCCCGACAAGTAAAAGGGTGTCCGCCAAGATCGTCTCCGAGCCTTTGATGAGAGGATATCTGGAAAGTTGATAATCCCCGATCCCTGATCTAAGCTCCAATATCTCATCTACCAACAAGCTTTGCGAGAAAAGCTGCGGTACAAGGAGAAGCAAGAGACAAGGGGTGATCAGGTATCCGCGCATAGCTCAGACTTTATGAATCACGTATGTGACCAGACCCCAGACGAAGAAATCGCTCTCTTCATCGATGACGATGGGGTTATATTCGTCATTTTCGGCAAGCAAGACATAGCGTCCGGCTTCGGTGCGCAGGCGCTTCACCGTCAGTTCTCCATTTAGGACAGCTACGATGATGGAGTTATTTGCCGCTTCCAGAGATCGATCCACGATGAGAATGTCGTCTGGAAATATCCCTGCCTGGATCATCGAAAATCCTTCCACCCGCACAAAGAACGTGGAAGCTGGATGCTTGATCAGATGGTCGTTCAGATCCAGCGTGCCTTCGATGTAATCCGTTGCCGGAGATGGAAATCCGGCTGGTATGCGCGCTCCGAGAAGGGGGCGTTCGATCTTCTTCTCCGCCTTGAATCCATTGACAGCTTTGATCGTTCCATCGCTACCAGGTTTTTTTCTCATATTTCCTCTTATTCAAAAAAACAGTCAATCGAGCAAGCCTTGACCGATTGACTGTTCCTTGTCTTGATGTGTTTGAGCTATTTGATGGCTGCCAGTATTTTTTTGGCGTTGGTGCCATGAACGGCATCATTTTGGATGCGTTGCAGATCGGCTTTGGCTTCGGTGTTTTTCTTTTGTTTGAAGTAGGAATCTCCGCGCAGGAGAAAAGCCGCGGTTTTGCTGGAGTCCATATAGATCACCTGAGTGGCATAGGTGATGGTTTTATTATAGTTCTTTTGCTGATAAAAATGGTTTGCGAGAGCGAGAGCGATATCGGCGTTGCGTTCGAGAGCCACGGATTTTTCCCAGGCTTCCGCCATTTTCGCAATGTTTTTTAGCTGGCGATAATTGTCGCCCATGATCCGATAGGCGCTTGCTGTGGTAGCGTTGTCCGGTTTGGTGGCGATCAGTTGTTCGAGGAGTTGGGTGGATCTGTTCCAGTTATTGATCGAGCGGTAGAAATCTGCTACGCGCGAAAAGACGTCAGGGTCTTTTTGCAGTTGCAGAGCTCTTTCAAAGTTCGCCGCGGCTTCGGGGTTATTGCCTTTTTCACGATAGCGTGTGCCGAGGATGAGAAAAGCTTTGTAGTCTCCCGATACGTCGGCATAGTCCTTCAAAACCTTGAAAGCGCGCACTTCGTCTTTGATGTTGTCGTTCAAGATGTTGTATTTCGCATTGAGCATATCTTCGTTTCCAGGGTCGGATTTCAGCAGTAAATCATAATAGGATAAGGCTTCTTCAAATCTGCCGGCGTTTTGAGATGTCACAGCCATATTTTGGTAGATGTCGGTAATGATTTTCTTTTGTTCTTCTTTGCTGATGGTAAGCAGCGCCAGCGATGCATAGATATCAACGGCGGTCTGGTATGATGCGAGGGCTTCGGTAAACATGCCTTGCTGCGAGTTGATAAACGCCAGGTCCGAATTGACTCTGGCGATGTTTAACAGCATGTCTTCGATGTTGATGTCGATGGAATCAGCAGGTGTGGTAGTGGGTTTTGCTTCTTCAAAAAGTGCCTTAGCTTCGGAGAAACGGGCAAGTGCACCTTGATAATCCTTTTCAGCAAAGGATTCGGCTCCTTTCTTTGACGCTTCATAAGCAAGAGCCAGAGGATTGCGAACCGGAGCTTGTTCGACGACTACCTTGGTTTTGCTGCAAGCCGATATCAGGATCAGCATCGTAACTGCTATGAGCGATAAATATCCGAGTTTAAACATTAAAACCTCCATGATTTTCTTTGCGCAAACCATAACTGGCAAGGCACTATTTTGTCAATCGAAAAAGCAATCAGAGCTTTCTATGAAAATAATCAACTACTTAGTTGATTATTTTCCAATCACAGTATATGTATGCACATCAATAAGATAGGCATTGTTGATAATGACTGAATATGCCCTAAACCCTGATTGGCAGAGGATCGAGCCGATTTTTTTTGTTGACAGAATATACCACGTTGGTTTTGATATGATTTGTAAAGTCTCTAACTCTTATCAGAATTATCTTAAGGAGGTAAAATGAGCAGAGATGATTTGATCAAAAAGATTGCTGGCGCTGCCGGTGTGTCCCAGAGAGTAGCAGGTCTCGCACTTGCCGCTGTCCTGGAAGGTGTCACAGAAGCCCTTAAACAAGGCGACAGAGTATCCTTGGTCGGGTTTGGTTCGTTCAGCGTTGCCCAACGCAAAGCTCGCAATGGCATCAACCCCAAGACCAAGAAGCCACTAAAGATTCCGGCTCGCAAAGTTCCTGTCTTCAAAGCAGGTAAAAATCTTAAAGACGCCGTGAAAAAGTAACCAGATTTCACATTCTAAACAAAAGGCAGGATCACAAGTCCTGCCTTTAACTTTATCTGGGTGATAAACAGTGATTGACATAATCTGCCTCATGGGAAAATGACGCAAAAGATCTATGGAACAGGAATAATCGATGTATAAAGAACCTTATCACTTCAATATAGCACGTTATATCGATCCCGAGCGCTTTGCTCGGATCAAGGAGTTTTCTCGCAACCTGGAAAGCCCTTGCCTGATTATCGATATCGAAATGATCCGGCAAAAGTATCATGCATTGGCGAAGAACCTTCCCAATGCGCAGATGTATTATGCCGTGAAAGCGAATCCGTCCGATGACATCATCCTGCTACTGGAATCCCTCGGTTCAAATTTTGACATCGCTTCCCGCTTTGAGCTCGATCAGATGTTGCGCCTGGGCATTTCTCCAGATCGGCTCAGCTATGGCAACACGATCAAGAAAAAAAGCGACATCAAATACTTCTATGAACGTGGAGTGGAACTCTTTGCCACGGACAGCGAAAACGATCTCTTGAACATCGCGGAAGTAGCACCCGGAGCGAAGGTTTTCTTTAGGATTCTCACCGAAGGCACTGGAGCGGACTGGCCATTATCGAAAAAGTTCGGTGCGCATTCGGACATGATCTATTATCTCATTGTGCAAGCTGCGGAGTTGAATCTGACCCCCTGGGGAATATCCTTTCACGTGGGATCCCAACAGCGGGATATCGGACAGTGGGATGACGCGGTCGCCAGATGCAAATATCTCTTCGACGCGGTTGCGGAAGAGGGAATCGAATTGAAGATGATCAATATCGGTGGCGGTTTCCCCGCAAACTATGTCGATCCCACTTACGAAGTGTCCGAATACACCGAAGAGATCATGCGTTTCATCAGCGAAGATTTTGGCGAGCACATTCCGCAGATCATTATGGAGCCGGGACGTTCGCTGATCGCGGATGCAGGAATCCTTGTTTCGGAGATCATCAATATCACCCGCAAATCCAAAAACAACATCTATCAATGGGTTTTCCTGGACGTGGGTAAGTTTGGCGGATTGATCGAAACAATCGACGAATCGATCAAGTTTCCCATCTATTTCGACAAAGAAGGTTTGGCGGACGAGATCATCCTCGCGGGACCGACCTGCGACAGCATGGACATCCTCTATGAACACTATAAATATCACATGCCGGAAACAATGCGACCTGGAGACCGCGTCTATATTTTCACCACCGGCGCCTATACACAAAGCTATAGCTCGATCAACTTCAACGGTTTCCCGCCACTGAGATCAGTAGTATATAAAGATGGGTGAACCAATGAATTTGCCCTACTTTCGCCATAACTGCGAAACTGAAATCCATTTACAGCCAAAGGACATGAAATGAAACATCTTCCCATCGACATTCTTAAATCCTTCATGATCGAAGTTTTCACCCGCGTCGGAGTGCCCGAACCCGATGCCAATATTTGCGCGGACATCCTCATCGCCAGTGACCTCAAGGGCATCGAATCCCACGGGATCGGACGCCTCAAGATGTATTATGACCGCATCAAACTCGGAATTCAAAAACCCCTCACCCGGATTGACGTGATCCGAGACAGACACGCCACGGCAGTCTGGGATGGAACCCACGGCATGGGGCACGTGATCGGTTTCAAAGCCATGCAAAGCGCGATCGAAAAAGCCGCCAAATATGGCATCGGTGCGGTTGCTGTGAGAAATTCCACCCACTATGGCATCTGCGGATACTATGCCGAGATGGCATGCGAAAAAGACATGATCGGTCTCACTTTCACAAACGCCCGTCCTTCCACTTGTCCTACCCACGGCGTCTCACCGCTTTTGGGAACTAATCCGATCTGTTTCGGAGCGCCTTCCGATCTGCCTTACCCTTTTATCTACGATGCTGCCACGTCCATCTCCCAAAGAGGAAAGGTCGAACAATACGCCCGTGAGGAAAAAGCCACTCCCGCCGGCTGGGCGATCGATCTGGAAGGAAATCCTCAGACCGATACCAATCGGCTATTGGTGGATCTGATCAAGCAGACCGCTTCATTATTGCCCATTGGCGGAACGGACGAGCTTTCCGGTTCCCACAAGGGTTATGGACTGGCAACGATGGTGGAAATCCTCTGTGCTGCCCTGCAAAACGGCAGCTATCTGAACATGCTCCTCGGTCTGGACGAAAGCGGCAAACCCGCCACATACAATCTTGGGCATTTTTTCATGGCGATCAATATCGATTTCTTCACGGAAATTGACGACTTCAAAAATACAACCGGTGCCATTTGCAGAGAATTACAAGCATCAAAGCTCTTTCCCGGGCAGGATCGCGTCTATGTCGCAGGGGAAAAGGAATATGAAAGTGCGCTCAAAATCCGTGAATTTGGAGTGCCTATCATACCTAATTTGCAGAGAGATATCGAGGTTATGCAACGCGAATTGAACCTTGACATGATAAAGCTGTAGCAATATTTTCTTGACAGACTACCGTATAGATTCATTTATGAACCACAAGTCTAAACATAAGGAGTACTCAGAATGAAAAAAGTTATCGCAATCCTCATTTGCGTGATGCTCGCCGGCATGGTATTTGCCATCGAGTTCAAGCAAGACGGGGTTTTTCGCGCCCGCGCTGCAATCTATAACGACCTAAACGAAGAAGACGGCGGTCATCTCGACAACCGGCTCCAGTTTGGTTTGAACGCAGAACTTCATGAATATTTGAATATGTATGGCAAGGTTGAAATTGGCAACCTAACCTGGGGCACCGATGGTGGAGCAATCACCACCAGCGGAGTAAACATCAAGACTTTTGAGCTTTATATCGATTACCGGATCGAATCCCTCATGGCAAACGTGAAGATCGGTCAACAGTGGTGGTCGGATCATCGCGGTCTCATATTAAATGATACTTTTTCAGGGATCGTGTTCACCATGGACAATTGCATGAGTTTCAAAACCCAAGTGGGATGGATCAAGGCAAATGAACGTTGGAAAAACAAATCCGATGACTACAACGTGTTTTTGATCAATGCCCAGACTGATTCTCCCATGCCTGCCGGCGTGTTATTCATGTATGGCAGGGACGACAATCCCGCCTTCGAGATGAGCAACATCACATTCATGCCCTATGTCACAGTCAAGAACGATCCGATCGAACTCGATCTGACCGGCTTTGTCGATTATCAAATGTACACCAGCCCGATTGACTCCGAACTCTCTTTTGGCGCAGCAGCCAAGGCGAATATGGACTTGGGTATGATGCAAATCGGCGCGGACATACTTTATGTAAGCGAAAAAGGTCTCACCACGCTCAGTCCCTACTACCAGAACGGGCTCTATATCTATGGTTACGGACCCCATCATGACGGTGTGAACCTCTATTGGGGAAACTATAATGCACCTCAGAACGCCAATTTCCTCTCTGCCGTGGCTTCGGTTCGTATGCCTCTCAATGATAGTATGACGGCTTTCGGAGCTTTCGGTTTGTTGATTGATACCGGCATGGAGATCAACGCCGGAATCGAAATCAACTTGATTCCCGATCTGTTGAAACTCTCCGGCTATGGTGCCTATGGCATTCACGAAAGCGAAACCAAAAACTACATGTTCGGAACCACGATCAAGACCAGTTTCTAAACAATTCCGAGATACTATATTTCAAGCCCGGCGGACACCAATCGCCGGGCTTTTTTGAATAGCGTAAAATATCATGCTTGTTTCAAGCCTCTCGATGATTACTATATCACCATGTTATATCAAGATGGAGATTACAATGATAGTTGAGCTTAACAACAAGGATTTTGACCAGAGTATCGCAAGCGGTGCCGTGATCGTGGATTTTTGGGCGGACTGGTGTGGACCCTGCCGAGTTCTTGCACCTATTTTGGAAGAGCTGGAGGGAGAATATAACGATGTCACCATAGTAAAATTGAATGTGGACGACTTTCCCGAGATTGCCGGAAAGCACGGCGTGATGAGCATTCCCACCCTGATGTTCTTCAAATCCGGCAAATTGATCGATACTACAGTCGGCGTCGTCTCCAAAGCGGTGATCGAAAAGAAGATTGCGGATATCAGAGGCTGAAACTCCATTTTGAAAAGAAATAAAATCCTCCATCATATCGAATATTGTTCATTGCGGACGGTGCTTTTTGTCCTTCGCGTCTTGCCCTACAAGCTGAGTATGGCATTTATCCGCTGTCTCGTGGTTGGGATCGGATACCACGCCGGAGTTCGCAAAATAGTAGCATTGCGCCAGATTGAAATGGTCTATCCGGAAAAGAGCCTTGCCGACCGGCGTGCATTGCTCAAAAAGCTCTATCTTTATATGGCTTTGATGGTGGGGGAGATCTATGTGATGAGGGAGAAAAAGCTGATCGCAAACTCCTCCTTCCAGGGGATGGAATACATCGAGGCTGCTTTTGCCATGGGCAGGGGAGCGATCCTCGCCACTGCACATTTTGGCAATTGGGAAGCGGCGCGAGTATTTCCCAAATTCGGAATTCCCGTCTCCGTGATCGTCAAGCGCCAGCGAAACATTCTCTTTGATCGGTTCAACAATGCCATCCGCGGAAAACACGGGGTCGGGGTCATCGATATGCGCCGCGGGCTCAGAGACATCATCACCTGTCTCCACAAAAACGAAATGGTCGCAATTCTCGCTGATCAAAACGCGGGCAAGGCGGGCATCGTTCTCGATTTTCTCGGCTTCCCCGCCTCCCATTGGAAGGGCGTGGCAAAACTCTCCCTGCGCTACAAGATCCCGATCATCCCCGGTTTCGCGCTCATGACGGAAGGCTCCCACATCCGCTTTTGTTTCGAGCCCCCTATCTATCATCCCGAGCTGGACGACAACGAGGAAAACTATGCCATCGTCCTCGGCGAGATCAATGCCGTCGTGGAACGCTATATCCGCGACTACCCGGAACAGTGGTTCTGGGTGCATAAGCGCTGGAAAGGCGCTTATGACATGTTTGCCGGATAGGCTCTCACCATTTATTCATTCTTGTTAAAAGGTCTCGTTTTTAACTCCAAACAAGCCATTTATCATCAATGCAGCGGTCACAGGAAAGATAGAAATAAACCATCCACAAATCTGTGTATGAAGTGAAAGTAAGGTGAAATGAACTGACGGGGACGTCGGTAACTCCAATTCCAAACTCCAATTCCGATAATTCCACATGTGGCGGCAAGTGGCTCTCCCATTTGGCTGCGTTAATCAAGCGTAATAATACTAACGCTTGATTAAGGCTTGATTAACACTTTGGATGTAGCGCAGCATGCCGATGCTGCGGTGGTGTCAATTGGAAGTCAATTGGAAGTCATGAGCAATTCCACTGACATGTGAATTTGTGATGAAATCTGTGAAAACGAGCAGCGGAAACACAATCCATATTGATCCATGAAAAAACATGGAAAATAACGATCATAGCCGATCTGCGTCATCTGCGTTCTATTCAACATCAAAGCCTCGCCGGTTTTTTTTGTCTTGACAAAATAGCACCCTCAAATGATTTGTGCCGCACAGTATGTGCTGGAGTGGTGAAATTGGTATACACGCTAGTTTCAGGGACTAGTGAGCGATGAGCTCATGGGGGTTCGAGTCCCCCCTTCAGCACCATATTTTTATCCTCTTGATTCCATGTATTTTAGGCGCGCAAAATCTCAAATCCAATAAAAAAGATTGACGTATTTACAAGCTATGCAAATCCTTGCACGAAGAATAAAAATGAAAGAGTTTGATATGAACGAATACCGCACTATAATCGACAAACTCAATATGATGGCTCATCCCGAGGGTGGGTTTTATCGCCGCAACTGGCAATCGCTTCTGATGGGAAACGTCAAAGACAACACCGGAAAGGAGATCTTTCCAAACCGCTTCATCGGTTCATCGATAATTTATCTTCTGCCCGAGAACATGGTCTGTAAATGGCACCGCGTCAAATGCGACGAGATGTGGCATCACTATCGGGGCACCGCTCTGAAGATGTATCTGCTTTCGCAAAAAGGCTTGGAGACGATCATCCTGGGCTCCGATATCATCAGCGGAGAAATGCCGCAGTTTTTGATCCCGCGGAATACCTGGTTCGCAGCCGAACTGATCGAGCCAAAGGATTATGCCCTATGCGGTTGCACGCTCTGGCCAACCTTTTCCTACACCGATTTTGAGCTTGCGGAAACGGATAGCCTGGTGGATGATTTCCCCGCTCAGAAAGAGATCATCGAACGCATCCAAAATCACGCTCAATAAGGAATTGTCAAGCACATGGAAAAGAAAATCTTCATCCTGGATACAAACGTTCTCATTCACAGCCCACAATCGCTGTTTTCCTTTGACGAACACCGCGTGGTGATCCCGATAGTGGTGATCGAAGAGCTTGACCAATTCAAGAAAGGCGTCGATGAAAAAAGCCGCAATGCCCGCCAGATCGGACGCTACCTCGATTCTTTGCGTAAGCTGGGATCTTTGCAGGAAGGGGTCAAAACCGAACACGGCGGCGTCATCCAAGTCACGGTCAACAAGGACGTTACGGATACCGCAGCGAAGCTCTTTTTCCTCGATCGAAACGACAATCTGATTATCGGCACGGCGCTCTATTTCAAAAACAAGTTTCCGGATAGCGAGGTGACTCTCGTCTCCAAAGACGCCAATGTGCGCATCAAATCCGATAGCATCGGTATCAATGCCGAAAACTATGAATCCGATACGATCAAATTTGACGAGTATTATACCGGATGGTCGGTGCTCGAAATCGAAAGCGCCATCTGGGATGAGATCGCCATTAAAAAATATACTGCCAACACCTTCGGCGAATTTCAACCCAACGAGTTTGTCCGCTTTATCGACAAAGACAATCCCGAAAAGGTCAAGACTATGCGCTATATGCAGGCGCACAATTCATTTTACGCGCTGCAAAGCTATACCGGGCAGGAAGTTTTTGGCGTGAAAGCCCGCAATTTTGAGCAAGAAATGGCGTTGGACGCACTTCTGGATGACAACATCAAGCTCGTGAGCCTCTCCGGACGAGCCGGAACAGGGAAAACCCTTTTGGCTATGGCAGCGGGACTCCAAAAAGTGGTCGAGGAAAGCAAATATACCCGGCTTGTTATCTCGCGTCCTATATCTCCCCTTGGCAAGGATTTGGGCTATCTGCCGGGCACTAAGGCGGAGAAATTCAACCCTTGGATGCAGCCCATCTATGATAACATGGATATCCTGCTATCCCTGCACGAGGACAAATCTGCCGAGAATTTCAAGAGTAAAAAGAAAGCGAGCATTTTTGACTTTATGGATTATGGTTTTTTGGAGCTCGAACCGCTCACCTATATCCGCGGACGCAGCCTGCCGGATCAGTTTATCATCATCGACGAAGCGCAAAACCTTACACCGCACGAGATGAAGACGATCATCACCCGCGCTGGGGAAAACACCAAACTCGTGCTCACCGGCGATCCCTATCAGATCGATATCCCCTACCTCGATTCGCAGAGCAACGGACTCTCCGTAGCGGTGGAAAAGCTCAAGCATGAAGACATCATCGCCCACGTCACCCTGGAAAAAGGGGAACGTTCCAAACTTGCCGACATGGCAGCCAAGTATTTCTAAGGCAGGACATTGATGCACAAGATCCGCGAACGTAGCTGGGTGGAAATCGATCTCGCCGCTTATCGTCATAACCTTCAAGCACTCAAAGCTTTGATGCATCCAAAGCAGGAATTCCTGCAAATCGTCAAAGCCGATGCCTATGGTCACGGAGCCTTTGAGATCGCCAGGATCGCGGTTTTGGAAGGAGCCGTCATGCTCGGAGTCGCCAATGCCGATGAAGGCAAGCTGCTCCGCGTTCAGGGCTGCAAGATTCCCATTTTGATCCTGTCTCCCTCTTTGGAAACTGAGTTGGACGCCATCCTCGCCTATGATTTGATCCCAAGCGTTTCTGACGCCGCTTTTCTCTTTTCCTTGAATAATGCCGCTGTCAAGGCGGAAATGCGCGTCCGCATTCATCTCAAGTTCGACACGGGCATGCATCGCAGCGGAGCCCACTGCGAGGATTGGGAAAAGCTGATCAATGCATTGGACAAATGTGCAAACCTCACCCTGGAGGGAATCTTTTCCCATTTCGCCAGCAGCGAAAGCGACAAAGAATACAGCGCTTTTCAGGAGATGTGCTTTGATGAATTGATCGGCAAACTGAAACACAAACCCCGCTATATCCACATCTCAAACAGCTCCGCCATCGTCAATGGGATGGGACAAAACAGCAATCTCGTGCGCCTGGGCATCCTTTGCTTTGGAGTTTACACCCACCCCGCGCAAATCCCGATCATCGATCTCAAACCGGTGATGACCTTCAAAGCCGCAATTTCTCAGATCAAGAGCATCTCCGCAGGCGCGGGGCTTGGCTATAATCTCACCTGGACTGCCGCGCGTGATACACGCTATGCCATCATACCAATCGGCTATGCGGATGGTTACGACTTCCTGCTGTCGAACCGCGGAATTGTGTTGGTAAACGATTCTCTCTGTCCCGTGATCGGTAGAATCAGCATGGATATGATCACCATCGATATCACCGATGTGGAAGATGTCCGGATCGGGGACGAAGCTACGCTTTTAGGAGTCGGACATCCAGCTTTGAGAGCGGAAATGCTTGCCGCGCAATATAATGGCTCAGCATACGAACTTCTCTGCCAAGTGGGCAGACGCGCCAAACGCTATTACTTTGACGAAAATGGATTGGTGACCAGTTCTCCACTGTCGCGGCGCGATTTTGTGTCCTCGGATTTCAGCGATTCCAAGCTTGCTCAGATCATCGAATCCGCCCTCGCGCAGAGATTGCAAAGCGAGGAAATCGGCGAACTCATCTCCCGCGAGATATTGCGCAACTTCTTTTACAACAAGGATATGGATATCCATTACCGCAAAAACTTCAAGCACAAAGTGCGCTTTGATACATCGGACAGGGTTGGCTACTACCGTGCGCACACTGAGCTGAGCTTTCGCAAGATATTACAAAACGACTATTTCATCGTTGCCTGCGCCAATTCGGACGAAGCCTTGAAAGCATATTTCAGACGCAACGACGTCGAGTATAGATGGTTGATGGACGATAATTTCACTCTCAGCGCGGAAGTCTTCGAATTGAGCGAAGTCCGCGTCAATGACCTTGTGCTCGATACCGAACTCATAAATAACGGCGATTGTTTCGAAATCCGCTGCTTCCATCCGTCGCTGAAGTCTCTTGTGGGCAGGGAGATGGAGTTTTTTATCAACACCAGGACGCTATATCCAACCGCCTCGCATCAACTCAGCATCTTCATCACCGAGCTCACCCACGGAGTCAGCATCATATACGAATATCCAGAGACGATCAAATCTGTGGAGACGATCCCCTTTTTCTCCGGTCAAAACAAGTTTCCAATGATCACCAAACAAGGCAATTCAATCAGCGTTGAAACCTCCGCGGAAGAATGGGTATTCCCCCTCTCCGGCGTAGTTTTTGCATATTGAAGGGGTTTCTGTAGCGCAGGATGCCGATCCTGCGGAAGAGTGTAAACCCTGTCAAACGAGGTCATCGTTTCCGCAGCATCGGCATGCTGCGCTACAGGTAAAAAAACCCGGTCATCAAAACCGGGGCGATAAACAAGCGTTAAAATGTGCTATTGTCTTCCCAATTCCATACCGCGTTTAATGGCGGTGAGGTTTTTTTCCAACAAATCGACGTTTTTCTCTTTGAGGAATTCGGTGAGGTCGTGTTCCATGGTATCATATTTGATCAGTTTCGTCTTGCCGATGACCATGCCGATGGCGAGCATATTGAGCACCATCACGCTGCCGATCTCTTTGGCGATCTCGCTCATCGGAGCGGCAACGATAACGACGTCATCGCGTTTGATGCCATGTGGGCACATGTCCGTATTGATGATGATGACTCCGCCTTTGCGGACGGTTGGGCCAAACTTGTCCAATGACGGTTGATTCAACGCCACGAGGATATCCGGATAGCTGACTATGGGCGAAGCGATCGGCTCGTTGGAAACGACAGTAGCCACATTTGCGGTACCGCCACGCATTTCAGGTCCATAAGAAGGCAGCCAGGAAACGTGTTTGCCTTCTTTCATTCCGGCTTGGGCGATGAACTTGCCGATAGTGAGGACGCCCTGTCCTCCGAACCCGGCACAAATCAGTTCAGTTTTCATTATTCTACTCCCTCGCCTTTGTCACGGAAACAGCCCACTTTGAAGAAGGGAAGCATGTTTTCCCGTGCCCAATCGCGTGATTTGACCGGATCGATGCCCCAGTTTGTGGGACAGGTGCTGATCAATTCCACAAAAGTGAAACCTCGTCCTTCCTTGTTGTATTGAATCGCTTTGTTGACCGCTTTCTTGGCTTTGATAATCTCCGCCGGGCTGAGCAGCGACACGCGTTCGATATAATATGGAGCTACCAAGGTTGCCAGCAATTCGCTTGCGCGGATGGGATAACCGATGTCGTCCACCTTGCGTCCGTATGGACTGGTGGTGGTTTTCATGTCCGGCAGGGTTGTCGGAGCCATCTGTCCGCCAGTCATGCCATAGATGGCGTTATTGACGAAGAACACGCTGATGTGCTCTCCGCGGTTTGCGGCATGGATGATCTCCGCGGTGCCGATGGCGGCAAGATCTCCATCTCCCTGATAGGTGAAGACATGCATATCCGGCCTCGCGCGTTTCATGCCTGTCGCAACAGCCGGAGCTCTGCCATGTGCGGCTTGCGCCATGTCAAAATTGAAGAACTTATATGCGAAAACCGAGCAGCCGACAGGTGCGACGCCGGCCATCTTGTTGATGAGCCCAAATTCCTCGACCGCTTCGGCGATGAGGCGGTGCGCCACGCCATGCAGACAGCCGGGACAATAAGTGAACGGGGTTTTGGTGAATGTGCTTGGTCTGGTTGCGATTACTTCCATTTCTCTTCTCCCTTAAAAACAAGCTTCCAGCTTGGCTTTGATCTCTGCGGGGGTGAAGACGATGCCGCCAACCTTGCCCCAAAACTTAATCGGCACTTTGCCGGCAACAGCGATCTTGACATCGTCTAACATTTGTCCCGTATTTAATTCAAAGACATACACTTGCTTGACCTTCTTTCCAATCGCGGCGTGGATCGCTGCGTAGGGATATGGCCAGCAGGTGATGGGTCGGATGAGCCCGATGTTTTTTCCTTCGCAGTTGAGTTCGTGGACTGCGGATTTGACGATGCGTGAGGCGGTGCCCCAGGCTACGCAGAGGATCTCGTTGTCGTCGTTCACGTTATACTTTTCATAGCGCAGCTCGTCGCGGTTTACGATGGCATATTTGGCAAAGAGCTGGTTGACGTGTTTTTCAAGCACGAGCGGGTCAATCTCGAGAGAATTGATCTCATGATGGTGTTTGGAGTCACCGTCTTCATTTGGACAAATACACCAAGAATCGTGTTGTTTGCCAAGTTCTTCCATTTCCTCGGCGCTCTTGGCGGGCTTGAATTCCACCGGCTCCATCATTTGCCCGAGCATGCCGTCCGCGAGGATGAGCACTGGATTGCGATATTTATCCGCCAATTCGAAAGCTTCGCTTGCCATGTCTGCGAATTCCTGGACGGAACTTGGGGCAAGGACGATGCAGCGGTAATCTCCGTGTCCACCGCCTTTAGTGGCTTGAAAATAATCACCCTGGGCGGGTTGGATGTCTCCCAAGCCGGGACCTCCGCGTTGGACATTCACGATTACGGCGGGAAGCTCGGAGCCGGCAAGATAGGAAATGCCTTCCATTTTCAACGAAATGCCGGGGGAGGAAGATGAGGTCATGACGCGTTTTCCACAGCCCGCGGCGCCATAGACCATGTTGATGGCGGCGATTTCGCTCTCCGCTTGGATAAATGTCCCGCCTACCTTGGGCATCATTTTTGCCATGTATTCGATCAATTCGCTTTGCGGGGTGATTGGATAAGCAAAATAGAGGCGACAGCCCGCACGGAGAGCGGCTTCGGCAACCGCTTCGTTTCCTTTCATCAGAACTTTAGACATCTCTTCACCTCACTTTTCAATCTTGATTGCTACGTCAGGACAGGTCAAATAGCACATCTTACATGCGATACAAGCTTCCTGATCAAAACACTCGGAATAGTGGTACCCCTTGGCATTGATGTTATCCGAAAAGCGTATTATCTTTTTCGGACAAGCAACGATGCAGAGACCACAGCCTTTACAATAAGTTGGGTCAACCGTCATTTTTGGCATGGTTGCACTCCTTTTCATCTGATTTTTCTGATGCTGAGATAAAGCTTTTAGCTTTGTAAATCTGTCAAACTATTTCTTTTGCAAATGCCTAAGTTTCCATCGGAAAGAGACATACGGAATCATGGGATATCTCCTTTTGAGTGAGCGGATGAACTCTTAAAAGAGATGAGATATGAGGTAAGAGAGATGAGATAAGCTGGCGCCGAACGAAAGCAATCAGCAGCACATTGCTTATATCACATCTCATATCTCATCTCTTATATCTATCTCCCATCCCTTCTCCATCCCCTGCCCGCCTTATCCTGATGATCAAAGCATCCGCATTGCGGTACAGGCTCTTAGCGCGTTTTTCGTATGAAGGAAGCGTCTGTGTATAGTGCATTACGCAGTTAAATAGTTAGTCAAGTAGGTAAGCGGATATGGAACTACCGACGTCCCCGTCGGTTTCAACCGCGCATGAACCGACGGGGACGTCGGTAATTCCATATCCGTCCTGCGTACTAATCAAGGTTGAACCTTATCTCATCTCTCTGCTCTTGCTCTGCTATTACTCTGCTTTCCTCTGTGATAAACTCATCTTTCAAATCTCACTCACATATTCACAAAAATGCTCACGTTGGCGCAGCGGATTTGATCTTCCACCCAGAGGTCAAACCAGTCTTCGTTCAGGGTTCGCTTGTAAGTCTCGCGCAATTGAACCGGTGAGACGACGGCATTTTTATCAATGCGGTGATTTTTGACAAATGGTATGAGAATAGTGGTTCCGGCTACATAGACTTGCGTAGCGGACTTATCCAGATAGCGGCGGATGGCATCATAGTAGATCATGCCGACTTTGATGTCCCCCAAGGGAGTGGTGAAACTCATGGAGGGGACTGATTCCTTGGAAGAGTGGGGGAGAGCGGCGAGATTGATAATACCGGCAGTTTGGTTACGCAGCCATTCGGAAGCGGTTACTTTGGCGATCTCGATGCTTTTGCTCTGTCTGAGAACGGCGACAATATCATTTTGCACGGAGGAAAGAGGGCGCACGCGGTTGAGCTGATTGTCCGTCATCTGCACGACCACCCAGGCGAAAAGCTGGTTTGAATATATCGGAGTAAATATGTGTCCGCGCTTTTTATCGTGAAGCTCTTTAAATATCGTCTCGAGGATGGCGCTGTCTCCGATCCAGACGGATTCAGGATTGAGGTTTTTGATTGGAACATAGCTCAAAGACATTTCGTTGGCGGCGTTTTCCATGCCCACCGTCTGAGCAAGCTGGTAAAGCCTTTCTGCTGCGCTTCTTGATCTTTTCACGCTGGCGGCTAACGGCGATGCGACAATGGTAATGGTATTGAAACTGGTCATGCTCTTCGTGAGCTGTTCCAGGTGATAGATCGTGAATGAGCCGGAATCTTCAACCGGCGGGCTATAATCGCTTTCTTTCATAGCGGAAAACATGGCATAGAGCTTGGGATCGAGATCGGCATTGCGGAGGAAACCGCTGTTTTTGAGGATGATGCCCGGATAATGGACTTTGTGTCTGGCGATCACGCTCTGAGCGGGTTCTCCGCTTCTGAGCTCCGTAAAGATGGAATCCGTCACCGCTGCTGCATAGATCATGTCTTCCGCGCTTGGTCTGACAGGGAGGAGGATATAGGCGAGAGCAAAGCTCTCGTCCATCCGATATTGATCTAAGTTTTTCTGATAATATTGGGTGATTTCGCTTTCGGAGATAATGGGTTGGATATTGGTGGCATCGACGATCACCCAATCGATATCGGCTTTGCCGGCAAGGACTTGTGTGATTCGCTTGCTTTCTTTTTTGGTGAGCATTTTCCGGTCGATGAGTTCGTTTTTGAGTTTCAAGATCGGGATCAGATAGTCGAAGTAGTGCTTGCGAACCGGCAGCAGGTTTTCCGGAGTGTCATAGAGGAGGGATTGCAGGTAGATGTTGTAGTCGAAAACGCCGTTTACCATGAATCGCGGTGAGGTCTTCAGGTATGGCGGGATATTGGTTTTGAGGGTGTCGATCATTTCCTGGGGACTGACGCGGATGCCGTATTTTTTAAAATTGTCTTTGAGGATCACGTGTTTGGTGATGTTTCTCCAGGTTTGGCGCATGATTTCTTGTTTCTCGTCGATGCCTGGCGCGCGGTTGTTTAGCATCCAGAAATTTTCATAGTGTCCGCGATTAGCCGCAATAAATTCGTCATAGGGGATGGGGGTGCCATTGACCTTGCCGGCGAGCCGACCCTGATTGACGGAACAAGCGGTCAGCAGTGCCATCAGGATGATTAACAGTGCAGGGATGATACGTTTCATTGTTGTGTCCTTTACAGGCGTTGTTGGATTTCTTTCAGTTTTTGCCAGGCTTGAATCGGCGTGAGTTGATCCAGATCGAGGTCTTTGATCTCTTCGATGATGGGATCGTTTTCGCCGGCTTTGTCGATGATGGCTTCAAAGAGTTCCATCTGAGGTAAATTTCGGTTGAGTTTTCTGCGGATGGCGGCTGTGAGCCCTTGCGGGCTGATTTCATGTTCCTCAAGGTTCTTCAGTATCTCTTTGGCACGGCGAACGACGCGATCGGGGATGCCGGCAAGCCTCGCCACCTGTATGCCATAGCTTTGATCCGCGCCGCCGCGTTCGATCTTGCGCAGAAAGATCATCTGGTCGTTATATTCCTTCACCGCGACGTTGTAGTTGCGAATGTCGGGATAGATGTTTTCGAGCTCGGTGAGTTCGTGATAATGGGTGGCAAAAAGGGTGAGTGCATGCTTGAACTTCTGGATGTGTTCGATGATCGCCCACGCCAGGCTGAGCCCGTCGAAAGTGCTTGTTCCTCTGCCGATCTCATCCAAAAGGATCAGGGATTCGGATGTGGCGGAATGGAGGATGTTCGCCGTTTCGATCATTTCCACCAAAAAGGTGCTTTGCCCTTGGGCAAGGTTGTCGGAAGCGCCTACGCGGGTGAAAACGCGGTCGAAAATCGGCATGGTCAGCTTTTTTGCCGGAACGAAGGAACCGATTTGAGCCATGATGACGAGCAGCCCCACCTGCCGCAGATAGGTGGATTTTCCCGCCATGTTTGGTCCTGTGATGATCGCGACGGAAGTATCGGGATAGTCAAGCTCGGTATCATTGGGGATAAAATGGTCGCTTTCGATCAGTTTTTCGATCACCGGATGCCTGCCGTCGCGGATGATCAGCGCCCGATCAGAGGAAAACTCCGGACAGCAATATTCGTTTTGCCAAGCCAGAAAAGCGAGATTACCCAAGACGTCCAAGAGCGCGATGCCATCTCCAAGCTCCTGCAAACGTGGAAGATGCGCTGCAATGGCGATGCGTAGATCTTTATAGAGTTCATACTCAAGATTTTTGATCTTTTCTTCGGAACTGAGCACCTTGGCTTCAAAATCCTTGAGCCGCGGGGAGATATAGCGCTCGGAATTGACCAATGTTTGTTTGCCGATGTAATAATCCGGCACCTTGCTTTTGTGGGCGGCGGACACTTCGATATAGTAGCCGAATACCTTGTTATAGCCTACTTTCAGAGAGGAGATACCGGTCTTTTTGCGTTCGTCGTCTTCCAGCTTGGCGATCCATGATTTGCCATCGTGGATGATTTCCAGGAGTTCGTCCAGATCGGTATGATATCCGGAATTGAAGATTCCGCCTTCGGTGACTGTGATAGGCGGATTGGCTCTGATGGCTCTATCCAGCAAGCCCACGATGTCCTCGAACCCGGAGAGTAGGATCAAAAAGGGATCAAAAAGCGGTTCGCTGAAATGGGATAGCTTGGTTTGGAGTTCAATGGCGACGAGCAGATAGGATTTGAGCGATTGAAGCTCTCTGGGGTTGATCCTCAGCGCTCCCAAACGCGAAACGATCCGCGAAATATCTCCGATGTCCCGCAGAGTGTGGCGCAAGTCCTTTAGATAAGCGGTGTTTGTTAGCAGGGCTTTGATCATTGCCTGTCTTTGGATGATGATGGTCAGATCCAGTAGCGGATGCAGCAGCCAGTTTTGCAAAAGGCGAGAGCCCATCGGTGTCTGGGTTTGGTCGATCACCGAAAGCAGACTGCCGTGTTTGGTGCCATAGCGGATCGAGCGCGTCAATTCCAGGTTGCGACGGCTAATCTCGTCCAACTGCATATAGCTTGACAGGGAGTAAAAGGTCAGTGAGGAAATGTGCTTGAGAGGAACGTTGTAAAGCGATTGAACGTAGGCGAGAGCGGCTCCGGCGGCGGTGGCTCCGATGTTTTTGTTGTGGGCTCCGAAGGCTTCCAACGAGCTGACCTGAAAGTGTTTCTTGAGCGTGGAGATCGCTTCGGATGGACGGTAGAGCCAGGAATCGAAGATCGTGAGCGTGGGATTATATTCCAGTTTGAGGCTTTTGATCAGTTCCTCGCTTTTGAGTCCGTCCACGATGATCTCCGCCGGTTTGAGGCGCAACAGTTCATTGCTCAGTTCAGCCAGAGGGAGCTCGGTGAAGGCAAACTCTCCGGTGGAAAGATCGAGCCTGGCGATGCCGATCTTGCGCTTTTCGTCCTCGTAATAGATGGCACATAGATAGACGTTGGCACTGCCTTCCAAAAGCGATTGGTCGAGCACCGTGCCGGGGGTGATGATTTCCACGACTTCGCGTTTGACCAAGCCGATCGCTTTTTTGGGGTCTTCCACCTGCTCGCAGATAGCGACCTTGATGCCGGCTTTGATCAATTTGTCCAGATAATTATCCAGTGCGTGATAGGGAAATCCAGCGAGGGGAACAGGGTTGTCGGCGTTTTTATTGCGCGTTGTGAGAGTGATGTTGAGTATCTTGGAGGCAGTATAGGCATCCTCAAAGAAGGTCTCGTAAAAGTCTCCCATACGAAAGAGGACAAGCTTGTCCGGATGAGTGTTTTTGACATCCTGAAACTGCTTCAGCATTGGAGTGAGGTTGGTCTCGGAGATTGGTTTTTCCAGCATCAATATTGGGTGATGAAACATTCAATTTTGTTATCGATCACGATCAGGCGTGCGGTTTCAGCTTCCGCCCGAGTGGTAAATGGCCCGCTCACCGCGACCCAAGGCATGGATTTGTTGTTTTTATCCTCAAAATAACTGCCCGGCAGTTTCATCTGCCGGAGTTTCTGGGCGATGGAAGAAGCGTTTGCCTCCACTCCAAATCTCCCAGCCTGCAAAAAGAACCCGGAAGACGGCTTGGCGGGTAGTTTCAAGGGAATAAACTGGGGCGGATCGATTGGTGCCGAAATCGATTCCACTGGCGCCATGATCTCTTCCCGGAGTGAGGATACAAGTTCCAATTCGCTGTAGGGATATAGAAATGCCAGATCAATAAGAGAGCCATTTTTGCCCTTAAGCTCAAAGAGATGATCCTCGATGCTGTATGCGATCTGCGTATAACGGTTGATCTCCAGCCCGGCACGCAAGCTTGCCACCGCTTCATTGGGAGAGCCAGACAGCTGATGTGCTGCCCCCAATCTGTAGTAGAAATATTGCTGGTCGGTGGGCATACCGGAGATCGTTTTGAGTTTGTTCAGGGTGGAAACGGCACTTTGGTATTTCTTTTGCCCGATATAGGCATCAGCGATCAGATACATGCATTCTTCGACATAGGTGCCCGCTGGTGCAAGGCGCAGATAGTTCTCTGCGTTGCTGATCATGGCGCTATAGTCATCCTGCATTTCGGCGCAGACACAGAGCCAATAAAACCTTTCCATCATATCCGTGGAAGTGACTCTCAAGAGCAGATTTCTGGCAAAGACGGCTTCGCGCTCGATGATATGCAGTTTGGCACGCTCAAGCATGCTGATCTGACCGTATTTAGTTTTTGGGTATTTGTCGATGTTTTGTTCCAAGAGCGCGGTGATCTCGCTCTTTTTGATCTTGAGCATGGCATTCAGGTGCAGCACTTGGGCGCGTTCCTCGTCGTTGGCGGGTTTGACGGAGATCAACTGACCGGCGAGCTCATCCAGCCTGCCGCTGTCATAGAGGCTTTGCAGGCTTTGAAACTCCTTACGTGGAATTGCAGCCAACAGGATGGTAAGAAAAAGCATGCCAATCACGAGCAGCGCAATCTTGCGGCTTTGTTCGAAGCTTAGCATCAGGGTCCACAGCTCCATTGGGGTCAGCCGCTAAGGATCAATTGCTCATGGCGTTGAGCAGTTCGAAATTGGTCTCGGTCACCTGCATCTTTTTGCGCAGGGTCTCGATTCCCTGAATCGGGCTGATCGTCTTGAGGTATTTGCGTAGGACATACATACGGTTGAGCTCGTTTTTGGTGAGCAGCAGCTCTTCGCGACGGGTTCCGCTTTTGACGAGATCGATGGCGGGATAGAGACGCATGTCCGATATGCTGCGATCCAGCACCAATTCCATGTTTCCGGTGCCTTTGAATTCCTCAAATATGACCTGATCCATCTTGGAGCCGGTGTCGATCAACGCGGTGGCGATGATGGTCAGGGATCCGGCTTCTTCGGTATTGCGAGCTGAGCCAAAGAACTTTTTGGGCTTGATCAATCCGTTGGAATCGATTCCGCCGGACAGCACCTTGCCGCTGGAAGGGGTGACGTTGTTATATGCTCTTGCCAGACGAGTGATGCTATCCAACACGATCACCACGTCCTGTCCGAGTTCGATCATGCGCTTGGCTTTTTCCAGCACCATTTCGCTGACGGCGCTGTGGTTTTTTGGCGATTCGTCGAAAGTGGAGGAGATCACTTCCCGGTTGCCGGGACGCAGGAATTTCTTCATTTCGGTCACTTCCTCAGGGCGCTCGTCCACAAGCAAAACGATCAGATACACTTCCGGATGATTGGTCAGAATGGCGTTTGCGATATCCTGCAGGAGCATCGTCTTTCCCGTTCTGGGAGCTGCCACGATCAATCCGCGCTGTCCTTTTCCAATGGGAGTGAAGAGGTTCATGATGCGGGTGGAATAGTTCTTGGGATCAAATTCCAGATTGAGGCGTTCGGTGGGATAATACGGCGTCAATTCGTCAAAGACGCGCAGCTCCTGCAAAAAAGTGGGCGCCATATAATTGACGGATTCCACGCGCAGCAGGGCATAGTATTTTTCCCCTTCTTTGGGTGAGCGCACCGGTCCTGAAATCATGTGTCCGGTCTTCAATCCGAAGCGTCTGACCTGGGTGAGGGATACATAGACGTCGTCGCGCCCGGGATTATAGTTATTTTGGGGGAAACGCAGGAAACCGAAACCGTCTTCCATGATCTCCAAACATCCGGTCACGAAGGCGAGACCTTCCTGTTGGGCTTGAAACTCCAAAATCTTGAAGATCATTTCATTGCCTTTATATTGTGTGTATCCGGGGATGCCGAGTTTCTTGGCGTGCCGTGAAAGTTGGGCTTGATTTAGTTCAAACAGGTTTTCTTCAATCATGATGATTTATCTCCTTGGCTGATGACAAAGTTGTTGTCTTTGTTATTTGTGTGCAATTTTCTTTTTATATCCTGTGATAAGCAAACGGCTGGCACTGGCGCAACCGATTTGCTGGATTCTATTCATAAGGTTGTTTCCCTGATTTAGCAGATCTTCGTTGTCCGGGATGTTTTCCAGGCGTTTGAAGGTATCGATGCAGCTTTTGCGCAGGGTTTCGCAATTTCTGGCTTCTTTGGGATTGTCCACCGGATAATAGAAATCCTCCACTTTGAGCTTCAGCAAATGCAGTTTCTTCGCCATGGCAAGGATCTCGTCCTTGGTGAAAGTCTCTGCGTGAAAGACGCCGCAGCGCCGATCGATGGCTGCGATCCAATGATGCATGAGGATATGAGTCTGCTGGGCATCGGTTTGCTCACCACTGCGATACATTTCGGTGACCAACATCATGCCGCCGGGTTTGAGCACGCGCATCATTTCCGCGAATACCTTGTCCGGATGCTCCAGGTGGTGCAGTGAATTGGATAGGCAAACCAGATCGAAATGATCGTCCTCAAACTGCAAGTGTTCAAGATCCATCTTGTAAATTTCGACATCGTTTTCTGAAAAGACCTTCTGGGCATAATTGACGCTTTTCTCCGAAGCATCGATGCCAATGATCTGGGTGTATGATCCCAGATTCTGTTTCAGGACGTTGATAAATTCTCCCTTGCCGGTGGCGGCGTCCAATACCAACGGAGCATCGACGGAATTGAGAATTTGGAAAACGTCTTTCATAATGCTATCCTCGCTTGTTCTCTATGATTGGGATGGTAGCGATCGTCTTTATTATATAATATACAACGCCCGGAATCAATTCCAAACGCTCTGTCGCTATTCTTTTATCCTGCCAAAATTCGTCAAGCTTTTTGTTTGCCGCGGGGGCTATTTGCCTGTGGAACACTGATGACGCTGATCGTTATGATCAATATGATCAATAAAATCTAAGCCAAAACAATTCGTTTGCCTGCCATGAGTTAGCCTGCTTTCGTGCAATCCTCTTCTCATATAGTCAATATGGACGCAGAAAGGCAAATCATGTCAATGCTGAAAACGCTTACCAAATGCCATGGTTCGCCCACATATATAAATACTTTAGCAAGCTAACTGATCAGGTATTTTGAAGGAATAGTCGAGCCGTCTCAAAAAAAACACTTTACAGTAATGCTTGATATCCCGATAGTGCGCTCATGTGCTGCAATGTCCAATCTGAATGCGATCTAACGCCATGGCACTCGGTCAATAACGATTTTAACCTGAGCTATCGGCGATGGCTCTTTGCAAAATGATCCAGAGGTGATTTGATGATAATGGTAAGAAACTTGGTCAAGGAGTTTCCCCAAAAGGACGGAGGTCGGTTTCGTGCCGTTGACGGTGTTTCTTTTGAAGCGCGGGACGGCGAGATCGTGTGTCTTTTGGGAGTGAACGGAGCAGGGAAAACCACCACCATGCGGGTGCTTTCCACCGTGTTTAAACCCACGGAAGGCACTGCACAGATTCATGGATATGACATTTTGACCCAAGGGCAGAAAGCGAGAGAGAATCTTGGCTTTCTCTCCGGCGATACCGGTTTGTATAACCGCCTGCGCCCCAGAGAGTTTATTCGCTATTTCGGCAGGCTCTATGGCTTGGACGACAGAACTATCGACGCTCGCATCGAACAGATGGCGGAGCTTTTGGACATGAAGGACTTCCTTGATAAAAAGATCGAATTCCTTTCCAGCGGCATGAAACAAAAAGTCTCCATCGTGCGTTCCATCATCCACGACCCGCCGGTGATGATCTTCGACGAACCGACCTCAGGCTTGGATATCCTCACTGCGCGCAACATCATCACCTTTATCCGCGATTGTAAAGCGAGGGGCAAATGTGTGCTCTTTTCCACTCACATCATGCGGGAAGCGGAACGTCTCGCGGATCGCATCGTGATGATCCACAAGGGGAAAATCATTGCCGATGCACGGTTGGAAGACCTCAGAGAGCAGACCGGACAAACCGATCTGGACGACATCTTCATCCATTTTGTAAACCAATTCACGGACGAAACGGAGGTGCAGGCGCATGAATTTTAAGAAAGCCGGAATCGTTTTCCGCAAGGAATTCCTGGAAATGCTGCGCGACAAGCGCACGCTCTTTACCACCATCATCCTGCCGGTGATCATGTATCCGATGCTGTTTATCGGTTTCAGCTCCATCATGAGCCGTCAGACCCGGGTGCTGGAAGAGCGCGGCGCCTACATCGCGGTGCGGGATAGCGTCAATGACGAGGTCTCGCTCAAGCTGCTCAAAGACTTGGCAGGAATCGCGAATTTCTCCTTCCAGCCTTATACAGCGCAAACTCCGTCTTTGTATAAAGAGCGGAGCATCAACGCCATCATCAGCATCACCGATTCATTGACGAATAAAGGCTTGAGCACCTATAAGATCGACATCCAATACGACGCCGCCAAACAGCGGGATCAGATGATCTTTGCCAAGCTGCGCAACCAGATCGCACTATCCGAGAAACAAATCCTGCAAAAGCTGCTGACCAAGCAAAAGGTCGATCCCCAGATCATGCAATTGGTCAGCGTCCGCGAACGGGACACCTCCACCGCGCAAAAGAAAGTTGGTATGTATCTTGGCATGTTTTTGCCCTATCTGATGATCATCATGCTCATCGCCGGCGCGGCAACCGTTGCCGCGGATCTTGTCGCCGGAGAGAAGGAACGTAAAACCCTGGAAACCCTTTTGGTGTCTTCGGCACAGCGCAACGAGATCGTGCTTGGCAAATACCTCACCATCGTCAGCATGGCAATGATCAACGTGGTCATCAACCTTTTGAGCATCGGTTTTTCCCTGCATTACGTCCTCTCGCAGTCTCGTATGGAAATGGTGGGCATGGCGATGCCGCTCAAGGGGTTCGCGATTCTGATGCTGGCAATGCTGCCGCTGGCTACTTTGTTTGCCGCGGTGCTGCTTTCGATCTCCACATTTTCGCGCAATATGAAAGAAGCCCGATCCTATGAACAGCCCATCCTCACGGTCTCCATGCTGCTGGCAATGATCTCGTTTTTCCCCGCCATCGAGATCAACAATCTGATGGCATTGATCCCAGTGGTCAATATCTCACTGCTGTTCAAAGCCGTGATGATCAACGAATACCAGCTTTCCCACGTGATCATCACCATCGCCTCGACCTTGGTTTTGGTCATCCTAGCAGTGATTCTGACGGTGAAGCTCTTCAATACTGAATCAATCCTATTCCGCACCGAGGACGACAGCAGCTTCAAAAACGTACGCAAGGACAAGCGCAGCTTTTTTAATTCCTACTATGGGCTGGTCTATTTTGCCATCGGCTTGGCGATTCTCTATTATGCGGGCGGCTATTTGCAAAGCCGGGACATGCTGAAGGGGTTGATCCAGACGCAGTTTTTGGTGATCCTGCTTCCGGTGCTCATCATCCTGAAACTGCTGAAATTGAAGTCAAACGATATCCTGAGAATCAAAGCTCCGCGCCTCGGAGAGATTCTTTTGATCCCCTTCATCGCTATTCCGGCAACGATCATTGTATCGATGGTCGGACAGTTGATCAATCACTTTTTCCCCTTTCCCATACACTATCTTGAGCAATTAGCGGGTCTTTTCAAGCTCGATTCCTCGATCTGGGTGATGCTCTTTGCCATTGCCGTGATGCCCGCAATCTGTGAGGAAGTGCTCTTCCGGGGATTCATGATCCGGTTCTATGAAAGCTATGGCACAAAGAGCGCCATCATCATCAGCGCTTTGCTCTTTGCCATCTTCCATCTCGATCCGTTCAGACTGTTGCCTACCTTTATGTTGGGCATCCTGCTCGGCTATCTGACGATCAGAACAAAAAGCATCATCCCCAGTATGCTTTCTCATTTTATCAACAACGGATTTGCCCTATTCATAATCACTTACGCAAATACCGCCTGGGTCAAACCCTTGCTCAAAAATTCGGATTCGCTGCAGCCATGGATCCTCGTTCCGGCGATAATCATCTTCGCCGCCGCGATCTACACCTTCCATAAATACACCAATACCAAGGAGATATCATGTGCGGAATAGTCGGATACATCGGGCACCGAAACGCCCTGCCGATCGTGGTCGAAGCGCTTAAACGTCTCGAATATAGAGGTTACGACAGCTCCGGCTGCGCCATCATGCACGAAAACGAGCTGCAAATCTATAAACGGCAAGGCAAGATCATCGAGCTCGAACGCAGCCTGCCGGAACCGAATAGATGCTCTGGAACCATCGCCATCGCTCATACCAGATGGGCAACCCACGGCGAGCCAAATGAAGTAAACGCGCATCCCCACACGGATTGCAGCGGCAATCTGGCGATCGTGCACAACGGCATCATCGAGAACTATAAACTCCTCAGGGAGAAACTGATCGAGCTGGGGCACAAGTTTGCAAGCGAAACCGATACCGAGGTCATAGTCCATTTGATCGAACAATTTATCACCACCGAACCCAGCCTCGAAGACGCCGTCCGCGAAGCGTTGAAAAGAGTCGAAGGCACTTATGGCTTGGTCGTCATCTCCAAAAACGATCCGGACAAACTGATCGCGGTTCGCATGGGCAGTCCGCTCATCATCGGCATCAACGACAATGAACATTTTATCGCCAGTGACGTGAGCGCTATCGTGATCCACACCAAAAACGTGATCTATCTGCAAGATAATGAGATATGCATCATTCACCGCGATGGATTCGAAATGACGAATATGGACAAACAGCGTCTCAAGCCCAAAATCTCGGTGGTGGATTGGGAAATCTCAGCGATCGAGAAAGGTGATTATAAACACTTTATGCTCAAAGAGATTTTTGAACAGACCGTCACCGTGGGCAATGGCTTCAGAGGACGCATCAACGAACAGATGGGCACCGCGCGTTTGGGAGGACTCAATCTTCCACCCCATGAACTTCGCAAAATCAAACAGATCCACCTCATAGCCTGCGGAACCTCTTTCCACTCGGCATTGATCGGAAAATATATCATCGAGGACATGGCTCGCATTCCCGTTCACGCGGAATATGCTTCCGAATACCGCTATCGTAATCCGATCATTCCCGAAGACACGCTCGTCTTTGTGATCAGCCAATCCGGCGAAACAGCGGATACCCTTGCCGCTATGCGCGAAGCCAAAGCAAAGGGCGCCAGGGTCTTGGGCATCACCAACGTAGTCGGCAGCACTATCGCGCGCGAAAGTGACGGCGGCACCTACATCCACGCCGGCAGCGAGATCGGTGTCGCGTCCACCAAAGCTTTCACTTCCCAAGTGACGATTCTCACCTTGCTTGCCGTATTGATGGCTCGCCAACGCAGTCTGTCGCCGATGCAGGGTATGGATTATATCCGTGAACTCGGCAGGATTCCCGAAAAAATCGCGCAGATTTTAGCCCTAAATGACCATATCCGTGAGATCGCAACCAGCATCAAAGACAGCACCAACGCCCTCTATCTCGGACGCGGAGTAAACTATCCCGTGGCACTGGAAGGCGCTTTGAAACTAAAGGAAATCTCCTATATTCACGCCGAAGGATATCCCGCTGCGGAGATGAAACACGGTCCCATCGCTTTGATCGACAAATCCATGCCGGTGGTCGCCATCGCCTGCCATGATCCCCTCTATGAAAAGATCTATTCCAATCTCCAGGAAGTGCGTGCCAGAAAAGCAAGACTCATCACCATCGCCACTATCGGCGACACCGAAATGGAAAAGATATCCGAACATGTGATCCACATTCCAGATACCTTGCCAAACCTGCAACCGCTGCTAACCGTGATCCCCTTGCAGCTCCTTGCCTACCATGTCGCAGATCTGAGAGGTTTTGACGTCGATCAACCCCGCAACCTTGCTAAAAGTGTGACGGTAGAGTAGGGGTGAGAGATACAGAGTTGTTTTTCACCACAGAGAAACAGAGCGATCAGAGCAGAGACATGAGAGAAAAGACCTGGATTCCAGCCTTCGAGACTGTGTAAAAACTATTGGCAACATAACAGTTAGTTTTCACACAGTAAGCATTGGGCTCTGGAATGACAGTTCCCGGTAGTAGGAGACACAAACAGTAAACTGATTTCATAAATATTGTGCTGTCTTCATAGTTTTCGCACAGTCTCCTTCGCTGGAATGACGGGTTCACCCGTTCACCTTCCCCCATAGCATTACGGAATCAATACGGACTCATTACGGACTAAGTCCGTATTGACTCCGTATTGCTCACGGGGAAGGATATAATTAAAACTGCTAAGCGTTTGAAATTAAAAGCAATTGGATGATATAGGCAGATTTGGGGAATTGACGCTATGGGTGTTTGTGTCGCTTTTATTGGGGTTGCACGTATGAACCGACGGGGACGTCGGTAATTCCATATCAGTCCTGCCCACTAATCAAGGTTGAACTTCATCTGATCTCTCATCTCTCTGCTCTTGCTCTGCTTTCCTCTGTGTTTAGATCTTCTCTGATCTCTCTGTTTCTCTGTGGTGATAATCAACGGAGAAAGTTGTTGACAGAATTACGCGGCGCATTTGGCATGCAATATCATAAAACGCAACAAGAAGGGATGCTATGAAAAAAGCTGTGCTGCTCATGTTGATCACCGTTTACTGGCTTGCCTGTGCAACTGCCCAGACGGTCAGCAATATCAGAGCTAAGCAAGACCCGGAGCTGAGCTACTGGAAGATCAATTTTGATCTGAGCGGAAACGCGGATGATCAATATCAGATCAAACTGATACCATTCAAAACCGGCAAAGAGATCAGCTCCACCAGATCCTTAGGCGGACAGACATCTACCAACCCCGGGAAAAACCTTGTCCTCTTCTGGAACCCCTTTCTGGAAGGTCTGGAAACGGACGGATGGCAATTTAGGATCAGTGCCAAAAAGATATCCATGATCTTTGTGCAGGGCGACTCTTTTAAGATGGGATCGAATGATGGTGAGAGCGATGAAAAACCTGTGCATCAGGTGACGGTATCATCCTATTACATCGGAAAATATGAGGTTACGCAAAAAGAATGGACTGCGGTGATG
>JAUYAR010000161.1 GCA_030693415.1 Candidatus Cloacimonadaceae bacterium
ACCGACCTGCTTTGCCCACATGGAAGCAAGCATACCATTGGCAGCCCGTTCCCAGTCTCCGGCAGCTATAAAAGCCAGGGTGTTGTTGAAGCCCATAAGACCACCAATACCCAAGTTGAAACACATGTTCAGCAGCACCGACTTGCGGACTTCATCCAACCTATTGTATATCTCCGGAATCTCATCCAAAGGGTGTTTCTCGCAGTTCTGGATGTCATTCTCTCAGAGCACCTCGGCTTCGGTCTGGGAGATACCACAATCATCGAGATTGCGTCCTATACCGATGGTCAGCTTACCTGCAGTACAGCGGTAAGGCTTCAGCCGCAGACCTTCATGTCTGACTAACTGGGCTTTGATTCGGTTCATAACGCTTCGGTCATGCTATCTCCTTGTTCCAGATGTGATAATTGATCTGGAGCCAGGAAAGCACTAGCCTGTATGCTGACAAATCAGGATGAGCAAGGATGAGACAGAAAAACGAGCTCTTGAAAATTGAGTTTGCTTTTTTCTGACCGACGATTATTTTATATGTATTATGACAAATAAGTAGATTTAGCATGTAATTATGTATATAATAGAGTTGGATTTATCTTTGTTTTGATTTGTATTGATGTAATTTCGTGTTCGTATGTTAACTTGACTTTTAATTGGAGTAACAATGGCACCATCTATGTCAAAAAAATAATGGTGTCTGTTTTCACTTTTGTTTTTGTCGCTTAACTCCATTGGGTTTATTGCCGGATAGTACGGCAAGCTTGATCTGCTTGAATCGCCTGATACCTTTCTGGAATGTCCCCTTCGCCTCCGGCAAAAGGTATGGAGTATGTAGTTTTACGGGGCACTGTTGCGATATCCTGCGATCTTGACCGCTATTCCGAATATATAAAAAAGCGAGCCCGGCACGGAAGTCCGGGCTCGCTTTTCTATTCAGAATATCAGATACTATTGGGAGAGAATCAACTTGCCGGTGAAGCTTTCGCTGCCGATCACCAAACGGACGAAATATATTCCGCTTGAGGATTGCTTCCCACGATCGTCTTTGCCATCCCAGCCTGCTCTGTGAGAGCCTTTGGGGAGAGCTCCGCGATGGATGGTTTTGACCAATTGTCCACGGCTGTTATAGATGGCGAGCTTGATTTCGGCGTCTTGGCGGAGGGCATAATCTACGGTCAAGGCAGGGTTGAACGGATTCGGATACATCGAGACGATGCCGTTTTGCAGAGGGATGGACGGAGCGCCGGTGTTCTGGGGACTGACGAGAATGCTGATCGGCCCAAAGAATTCGTTGCCACCGTCAAGCTCCAGGCTTTCCAACCAGTAATAGTAGGTTGCCGGTTCATACACTTCAACGTCCCTATAGGCGTACACCTGCATTTGGGAAGTGTTGGTGGCATGAACAAAAGTATTCAGCATCAAAGCGTCCGTCAGATCAATATTGACATGCCGGTAAATACGGTAGCCGACCAGATTGGATTCCGTCTGAGTGACCCATTGTAACAAGACGTTGTTACTGCCGTTGATCATTGCTGTAAAGCTGGAAAGCTGCACCGGAAGGGTTTGTTCGTCGCTTCTGCCGATCGTCCAGGTTCCCTTGGTCAGGGTGGAAGGAACTACAATAACAATACTACGGGTGCTACCGGAGACATCATAGGTGCCCGGATACTTGGTGCCGCCTTTATTAACAGCAGGTTCGACTGATGCGCTCCATGGGAAATTGCCGTCATCGACATTCGTCCAGTAAAATGTGATCTGTTTGTTGCCGCTATATGTGCCTGTGATTACCCACTGACGGTTGACAAAGTTTGGCATTAGGGAGGGTGTACTCATCGCCAGATTGAAGGAATTGATGAGCGCTCCGCTGGTATCGATCCTGATGTAATTGACATTGGGAGAATAGTATCCATCCGTGCCAGTGCTACCGCTGTAGAATCCCGAAAGAACACTGAGGACGTTGTTGACCTGGATATTGTTGGTGAAGGTGACCCCTGCTGGGTTGGCTATATCAAGATTGTGGACGGGGAACGTAAAATAGGTTCCGGTGCTTTGTGCCACGCTGCCGTTGTAGATCAATTTTGAGGTGTTGCCAAACGCAGTGCTGCTGCTGATCTCCGGCAACAGAATACCAGTCACTTCGAGGATTCCGTTTACCTGAAGGTCTGTCCCCGCACCATTGGTGACGCTAAATGTCTGAGCGTTATTAACGATTACTTTGCCGCCGCTGTCAATGGTCGTTTGGTCGATGATGACCGACACAGTCACTGAGACTATATGGGAATTGCGAATCGTGATTGATATGGAGTTCGCGGCGTCCGGAGCGGCCACTGCATTGTTCCATGTACTGTTGTTCACGGAATACTGCCATGTGGAAATTGCATTCCAGTTTCCGCTTTGTAAGGTGCGATAATGGAAATCCGCGTTGGCTGTGCCGCGCAGATAGGGATAGCCGTCATTGATACCGACATCGATGTCCCAAACATAGATATAATCCCAGTTGGTAAAGGTGGATTGGGTCTTCATCTGGACAGTTGTTTTGCCCGTTCCGCCTGCGGATGTGGAAATACCGGATGTTTGTGTATCCCAGAAACAATTTTCACAGCTTCCGGTCGAAACCGTTCCGCCAAGTCCGGGAGGAAGAGACCCGCTGGTCAATCCCACCAGTCCGCCGATCCCGCCTTCCCAATTGCCGGGGGCGATCCCCCGGGTAACCGTTCCGGTGGAATAGCTGCGAAATATCGCACCGCCAATCGTGCATCCCGCAACACCGCCGACGCGGTCGCCTCCGGAAACGTTGCCACGGGCAAAGCTGTCCTGCGTGACGCCATTTTGGTTGCAGCCCACTAAACCTCCGTATTTGATGTTGTATGGATTATTGATTCCAGGCGTACCGGTTGGGTCGTTTGGGTTGCGAGCAACGTTATTGGGATGCGTAGCGGATACTGTCACTTTGGCATAGCTGAAACGGATGATCGGGACGCGTTGTTTGGCATTGCTGTTATTGGCGCCGACCAGACCACCGACACTTCCCAAACCGCGCACTTGCGCAGTTCCGCCGCTTGGTTCGGCATAGCACCTTTCGATTATTACGGTATAGGATCTTGCCGGAAGTGTATGAGGCAGAATCACATGTCCGACAAGAGTTCCGGTCGCTCTTCTGCCGGTTACGTTTGGATTGAGCAATCCAAGGTTTTTGATCATGACGTCGAAAGTGGAGGCTATGGTTGGAGTTCCGTTTGAAACATAACCAAACAGACCCACATGATCCTGTCCGCTCGACGGATAGAGACTATTGTCGATGGGTTGGGCTCCGCGATTGATGTATAAATTAGTGATTACTTTGCCGTTTCCGTTTTACACACCCCGGAAGGGATCGCTTTCTGTGCCAATGGGCACCCATCCCTTTCCACCGTCATAATCTATACCATAGGAGCTTAAGTCAATATCTGCCGTCTGAATAAAATACTTATTCAAATAACTGCCGCGGACGTTGTTCAAATCATTGGCATTGGCTATTTGGTATGGATCAACGCTGGTGCCTGAGCCACCGCTAAACAGCGCGTGTACGACTCCCACAATCATCATACTCGCTATGGCTAAAATCAATTTTATCTTTATCATTATTTCTCCCGAAATTCTGAAATGCTCCCCAGAGGCAGTCATCCCATATTTTTATATTACTCAGGCACCCTACTCACCCACACCCGGTTTCGAGTGGGCTATTGCGAACATCCTCTAATACTATAACTCTTTTGATGAGCAAAGCAAGAAGAATTGCAGTTGCTCAATAGGAATTACAATATATAAGAACTATATGCTCATATCTCTTGCGCGTCTTCTCCGTAGATCTGTTTGAAACGGGCGTTGTCGATCTCGTGGGGGTTACCGGAAAACTTGATTTTACCGTCTTTGAGAGCGATGACGCGGTTGCCATAGCGGCGGGCGAGGGAAAGAAAATGCAGGCTGCAGATGATGCTGATGCCCTCGCGATTGATCTCGCCAAGGTATTGCATGATGGAATCCGCAGTGGCGGGATCGAGGCTGGCGACCGGTTCGTCGGCGAGGATGATGCTGGGATTTTGCATCAATGCGCGTGCGATACCCACCCTTTGCTGTTGACCGCCGGAGAGGTGTTTGACCTGTTTGTGGGAAAAATCCTGCAAACCGACGCGCTTCATGTTTTCCCGCGCCATTTCGAGGTCGGATTTCGTAAATGGCGACATCAGATGATGATAGCCGAGGCGACCGGTGAGCACGTTAGTAAGCACAGATATATTTTTGACGAGGTTAAATTGTTGAAAAACCATGGCGATGTTGCGTCGGTAGCGTCTCAGGTTGTGATTGGAAAGCTCCCGTATTGATTGCCCTTCAAAGAGGATGTCTCCCGCGGTGGGTTCGATCAAGCGGTTGATGCAACGCAACAGAGTGGATTTCCCACTTCCGGAAAGCCCGAGCAGAATCACAAAATCGCCTTTTTGCACCTCGAAGGAAATGCCGTCCACGGCGAAGAGTTTGTTATCGTAAGTCTTTTTGAGATCGATGACTTGGAGTTGGTTCATCTATTTCAGCAGTTCGGAAGGGTCCAATTCCAGGATTTTGAGCGTAGTGCGAACGATGTCATAATCAGCATCCGTGGCATATTCGAGCCCGTCGATGTCATACAAGGTTTTCAGGGTTTGCTTGCCTTCATCGCTGGCGGCAAATGCATAGAGCGCCTTGCTGAGTTTGTCTGCAATCTCCGCGGGGATGCTTTTTCTGAAGGTGACCGTGTCGTTTGGGATCCAGTCCGTAAAACCGATGATGCTGATCTTTTCAAGGATATCTGGATAGGTATCCAGCAGCTTTTCGCGAGCGTCCTTGGGTCTGCCGCTGGCGTCTGCCGGAGACCAGTATGTGCAGGCTACGTCTGCCCTGCCGCTATATAGAGAAAGGATCGCCTGAGGATGACCACCGGCAAAAGTGATGTCCTTGGCAACGATGCCCTTCTGTTTGAGGATCGCGGAGGGATAGATGTATCCGGAGGCGGAGGCGGCATCGGTGTAGGCGATGATCCTGCCGGAAATGTCTTCGATGCTTTTGACCGGAGAATCGGAACGGGCGAGGAATTGACCGCGGTATTTGGTCAGTTCGTTGCGGACCGTCATGAATCTTACTTCGGCATCATATTTATCTTTGGCGAGCACATAGGCGTAGGTTGGCAGCCAGGCTATATCCGCCTGAAAACTTCCCAGAGCTTCGATCACGGCTGCATAACTGGTGGGGACTGCGACCTTGAAATGATAGCCGGTTTCCCTTTCCAGGTGGCGCGCGATGGCTTCTCCGCTGGCGACTACTTTTCCAGCTTCGAGCGAAGGAACGAAATACATCTTGATCGGGTTCTTTTTGGTGCCAAGATTACGGTTTGCCCGCCCGATGCGGGTGCTTTCGCTCATGCAAGCGGCAAGCGCGAACAGCAGAATCATCGATAATATCGTAAGCTTTATGCGCATGGTCATCTCCTTGGGCTAATGATAAAAGCCCAGTTTTGGCGTAATGGAAAAATAGTCAAATGAAATCTAAATCCAATCCCAATCCTCAAAGAACTGATCGATGATGAGCAGCTCGCGCTCAAGGACGGTCTTAAGTTCGATCTGATGGATTCCGTCAAGAGTGTGTCCCTCGGCGTTAAACATATTGGAGGAGAGGAGGATAACTTCATCTTCAGTAGCGTCCTGTTGGGAGCTGATATCGGATGCGGTGATCAATCCGCTCACGCTGATGTGCTTACCGAAGGTAAGATTGGAGATCGCTTTGCAGCGAATCACCGGCTCTGGAAAACGGGCATTGACGCGATCCGCGATCCTTTGCACATAAGGGAAAGCGGAGATCGAAGCCAGCATCAGATAGCGGGCGTTTTTCTTTTGCAGTTCACGCACGAAGGCACTTTTTTTGCGTTTGAAGTTTTGCATCGTCAGGCTGATCATACCGATGCCGTTTTCGAGTTGAGGATAATCGCCATAATACTCTTTTTCGGGAATCTCGCGCTTGGCGAGCAGGTAAAATTCGTCCGCGGCATAGATGAGATCGGTCTTGAGTTCAAGGCGCAGTCTCTCAATGAGATCGAGAGTATAAGACGCCAATTCCGCATCGAAACATCGCAAGGGTGTCAGTCGATGCCGATGATCGGTCAAACCCACTGGAACGATGCCGATGGAAAGAGTGTTCAGCCCTTTTGCAATCAGATCTCTGAGGCTTTTTTCCAGATGTATTCCATCGTTGATTCCCGGCAATAGCACGATCTGGGTGTGAAAACTGATGCCGCGTTTGGAGAGATTCTTGAGCAGCTTCATCAGATCAAACTCTTTCCGGTAGCGCATCATGCTGCGGCGCAGTTCGTTATCGGTTGTGTGCACAGAGATGTAAAGGGGACTGATGTGTTGTTCGATGATGCGCTTGATCTCGCCTGGTTCCAGATTGGTGAGTGTGATATAATTGCCAAAAACGAAGGAAAACAGATAGTCATCGTCCTTGTTATAGAGTGTGCCGCGCATGTTTGGAGGCATCTGATCGATGAAACAAAAGATGCAGTTGTTTTGGCAATGGTTGTGTTTGTAGGGTTCCGGTTCGATGCCCAGCGGACGGTTGTTTTGGCGCAATATCTTGACGAATGCCGTATTTCCCTCTGTGTCAAAATATTCGACATCGAGCTCATAATCCGAGGCATAGTATTCCAGATCGAAGAAGTCCTCTATTTGCATGCCGTTGATCCGCAGCAGAGTGTCTCCCGCCTTCAAGCCATAAACGGCTGAAAGGCTGCTTTTGAGTACGTTTTGGATGATCAGAGGCATTGGGGGTGCTTCATCAGGCTTTGGAGACCGGGATACAGACGTGGAAACAGGAGCCTTTTTCAGGTTCGCTTACCACTGTGATCCTGCCGCCCATGAATTTAACGATGCGCTGGCTGAGTCCCAAGCCCATGCCAAGACCGCCATAGTGGCGGGTGATACTATTGTCCGCCTGTTCAAATAGATTGAAGATGCCGTGCACGCTTTCCTCAGCGATACCGATACCCGTGTCGGATATGCTGACGAGCAATTTGACGCATTGATCGGTATCTTCGAAGACGCTGCAATTCATGCTTATGAAGCCGGATTCAGTGAATTTGACGGCGTTTTCGAGGATGCTGTTCAGCACGCGCCGGAACATGCGCCGGTCGAGCAGTATCTGTGGAAGGTCTTGAGGAAGAATGAGTTCCCCCTTCAGCTTTTTGGTCTTTATGCGGGGTAAATGCTCATCCCAGACCTGGCTGAGCAGTTTCACCGGGTCGCAGGGCAGGGAATTGATCTCGACCTTGCCGAGCTCCAAATTAGAGAGCTCCAACAAGTCGTTGATGAAGCACAAAAGCTTGGCTCCGCAATCGAGAATGACCTCCACGTGGTCTTTCTGGGTGTCGTTCAGCCCACTTTGTTTGAGCATTTGGGCAAAACCCATAATGGCGTTCATCGGGGTGCGGATCTCGTGGCTGATGTTTGCCAGAAAAGCGCTCTTTGCCTGATTGGCGCGCAGGTTGGATTCCTTGGTTTCTTTGAGCAGTTTGAGAACATGTTCGAAGGCTTCGCCATATTCTTCGTGGGCAAAGAGTGTGGTTTCCGGCTCGGGGCGGCAAAAGTCTTTATCTTTATCCATGATGTCCCTGTCAGGCGTTGCGGATGCGGTCAAAGCGGTATTTGAAGCGCTTGATTCCTTCAAAGATAGTGCGCGCCAGGCGTTCTTGATATTGGTCGTTGGCGAGTAGTTTTTCTTCGTCGGGATTGCTGATAAAGCCCAGTTCGATCAGGACTGCGGGCATGAAAGCGCCTTTGAGGACGTAGAAATTTGCCTGTTTGACCCCACGATCGCCTCCCTTGGTGCCGGCGACCATGTTTTGCTGCACCTGGATGGCAAGGTTGTTGCTGTTTTCCAGGTGTTCGGTCTGGCTCAGGTCACTGAGAATGAAGGCGAGGTCGTCGTATTTCTGGCTTGCTCCCCTGCCTTCGTATTCTTCCACGACTGCGTTTTCAAGGGCTTCCACCGCTCGGGCGTCCGAGGTCAGCGCAGTGGAGAGGTAAAAGGTTTCCAAGCCTCTGGCAGCGCGGTTGTTAGAGGCGTTGGAATGCACCGAGACGAAAAGATCGGCTCGGTTGTCATTGGCAAATTTGGTTCTTCCGGCAAGTGTGATAAAACGGTCATCGTCGCGGGTCATCAGCACTTTCAAACCCAGTTCTTTTTCCAGCAGTTGTTTGAGCTTGAGAGAGACGGCGAGGTTGATGTCCTTTTCACGGGTTTTGCCTTTTCCGACGGCACCGGGATCCTTGCCTCCGTGCCCCGGATCAAGTACGATCACTTTCACACAATGATCCTTCGGAGGTTTGACGTGGAGCAGATTGGCTTTATACTCCACGTCTTTACTAAAATGGCGCGGGAGATGTTCGGTGAGAAATACTGCCGGGAGATGGAATCTGGATTCGCGGCGCACCAAGGGAAAGTGCATGTTGTAGCTGTCGTTTTGGAAACGGTAGTAGGAGGAGCCGGTGAGGAAGATAAATTGCTCTCCGTAGATGTGTAGATGGACGCGGTGGTCGCTGCGTTCCTCACGGGTGATCGAATGAAAAATAGCGCTCAGATCCTGCAGGCAAACATAGTCCCTGCCGTCAATGACGGTAGTGGGAAGGCTCTGAGTCTTCTTCACATCTCTGAGGTAGATCCTGATATCAGCATGCAGGCTCCAAGCGCTCGCGAGCAATAGTATCAGGATGATCAGGTTGCATCTTTTCAATATATCATACCTTTTGTTCATAATCTTCAAAAACGGGTGTCCACCCAGCATCACAGGATATTTCCTGCACAAAAACCCGGTCAAAACCGAGTACCTGGACAGTCTCAAGTGCAGCATCATATTCCATCTTGCTGATCCCTTTGGAAAGCTCCGGATATTCCATCGCTTTTCCCGCGGGATAATATTGCGCCATCAGGCTCAGCGAGATGCCGCTGCCAAATTCGTCATGCAGCAGGTTCAGTATTTCGCGCGTTCCGGATAACCCCTTGGGCAATACCAGATGCCGGACGAGGACACCGCGCGTGGCGATGCCGATTTCGTTAATATGCAATTTTCCCGCCTGATCGAACATTTCTTTGATGGCGGAAAGAGCATAGCGGGGATAATCGGCAGCGCCGGAGTATTTTTTGGCATAGGCGGCGTGGGCATATTTAAAGTCCGGAAGATAGATGTCTATCAAGCCTTTGAGCAGCTTCAGAGTCTGGGGCTTTTCGTAGGCGTTGCTGTTCCACACAATGGGGATGTTTAGCCCGCGTGATTTCGCTTCCCCGATGGCATCAACGATCTGGATGCCATACTGCGTCGGTGAGACGAGGTTGACGTTGTGAGCGCCTTGTTCCTGAAGCGTAAGCATGTGTCCGGCAAGCTCATGCACGCTCACTTTATGTCCCCAGCCGCGCTGGCTGATCGTGTGGTTCTGGCAAAATACGCATTTGAGATTGCAGTGGGAAAAAAAGATTGTGCCGCTGCCGCGGGTTCCGCTGATCACCGGTTCTTCGCCGTGATGCAGCATGGCGATGTTGATCTTGATTTCATGGTTGGCGCCGCAAAAACCGGCTGTTTGATACCGATCCGCTTTGCAATCCTGGGGACAGATCGTGCAGGAGTTCAGTTCAAGGTGGCGCGGTTCGTTCATTTTTTCAAACAGAAAGCTCCCGGCAGAAGCTGGGCAAGATCGGTTTTGACAGTTTGGGAGCGATTGGCATAGACGACAGTGATGGAAGGATTGAATTCCGCCATCACCTGCCGGCAGGCGCCACAGGGTGGAAATGGTTCATCCGCGTCCACGTAGATGGCGATGGCTTCAAAATCCCGCTTGCCGGCGCTTACTGCTTTGAAGATTGCGTTGCGTTCGGCACAAAGGGATAGTGAATAGGACGCGTTTTCCACATTGCAGGCTTCAAATATTTGTCCATCCACGGTTAAAACCGCGGAGCCGACCTTGTATCCCGAATAGGGCGAATAGGAATGGCTCGCGGCATGTTTGGCGCGTTCCAAAAGTTCTGTCAATGTTGCACTTAGCTCAAGCATCAATTCCCCCTTTACGATAATAGTGCCAGGATGAGTCCACCGGCGATGACGGAACCGATTTGTCCGCCGACGTTGACGCTCACGGCTGGCATGAGCAGAAAATTGAAGGGATCTTCTTTCTGTCCCATTTGATGGATGACGCGGGCGGACATCGGAAAAGCGGAGATCCCGCAGGCGCCGATCATCGGGTTGATCTTAATCTTACGAAAGAGGTTGAAAAGCTTGGCAAAGAGCACTCCTCCTGCCGTATCAAAGATGAAAGCGACCAAGCCCAGCAGCAGGATGAAAAGCGTTTGTGGGCGCAGGAAAGTGTCGCCTTGCATGGTGGAGGCGATGGTGATGCCCAAAAGGATGGTGACGATGTTCCCCAGCTCGTTTTGGGCTGATTTGGAGAGGCTTTCCAGCACGCCAGATTCGCGGATGAGGTTGCCAAACATGAGAAAGCCGATCAACGACACAGAGGTGGGAACGACGATCCCCGCGATTATCGTGATGGCGATCGGAAAGATGATCTTGACGATCTTGGGCACGTCTCCGGAGTGATAATCCATGTGGATCTTACGCTCTTTCGGCGTAGTCAACAGACGGATCACCGGCGGTTGGATGATCGGCACCAACGCCATGTAGGAATATGCCGCCACGGATATCGGTCCCAAGAGATTGGGGGCAAAGCGATTGGCAACGTAGATGGAAGTAGGCCCATCCGCCGCGCCGATGATTCCGATCGCGCCTGCTTCCCTCAATGGAAAACCGAGCATCACAGCGGCGATCACAGCTACGAAAATGCCTAATTGCGCCGCCGCTCCAAAAAGCAGCATGGAGGGATTTTTTAAAAGCGGGGAAAAATCGATCATCGCGCCAATGGCGATAAATATCAGCAGCGGAAAGAGTTCCGTCCTGATCCCCGCTTCAAAGAGCACGGTCAACGGACCTGTGCTGCCGACCGCAGTGGACAATGGGATATTAGCCAATATCGTGCCAAAACCAATCGGTAAAAGCAACGCCGGTTCATATTTCCGGCTGATCGCCAGCCAGATCAAAACCATGCCGACGATGAGCATCACTCCCTGGCTCCAGGTGAAGGCAAACAAGCCCTGGGTTAACATTTCCATCTAATTTACTCCATTACTTACACTGAGAACCCAAAACTATCACCGTGCCACTTATGTCAATGCTTTTATGTGCGGGAGGGCTCTCAAGCCTTTTCATACGTTCTGAAACCGATGTTGCATTATCTGCCTTGCTCGTTAAATGGAGCCCACGTATGTTCCATCTCAGCGTAACGACAGTCGCCTCGACCGTCCTAACTGTCCATCACTCGAATAGATTAACCTGGTATTTATATGGTTATGGTAAAATCTTCCTCAATATAAGCCATACTCTTGGTCTGTAATGCCCAAATCGCTTTCCTGACCCTTGAAAACGACGCTGAAAGTGCTGCCGCGGTTGATGCGGCTTTGCAGATTGAGCTCTCCGCCGAGACGTTTGACAAAATCCTCCACGAGTATGAGCCCCAACCCCGTTCCTGGCTCTTGCTTCGTTCCCGGACGCCGGTAGCTACTATCGATGCGAAAGATGCCGGGTATCTCAACGCGGGGGATGCCGATGCCATAATCTTGCACGCTAATGATCAGTTCGCCCATAATTCTTTCGGCGCGAATGACCACCTTTCCGCCGGGTTGGGAGTATTTCACGGCATTGGAGATCAGGTTTCTCAGCACGGTGGTCATCAGGCGTTGATCGCTATAGAGACGGATCTCAGGATCGATGTCGATTTCAAAAACGATCTCTTTTTGCAGGGCATGGACTTCGTTATCGTCAATGCAATCCCGGATATTCTGGGAAAGGTTGAACAGCGATGTCTGCACTTTGACTTGTCCGTTTTGGGCACGCGTCCAATCCAACAGGTTTTCCAAAAGCAAATACATATTTTTGGCGGAACCGCTGATCTGCCGGATAAAATCCTCCATCTCACAGGGGCTGAACTTGCTGTAGTTCTGATGAATAAAATCCCCCAGCGAGATGATCGCGTAAACGGGATTTTGCAGGTCATGCACGATGATGGAAAAGAATTTATCCTTCATCATGTTCAGCTCGGAAAGCTCCGCAGCCTTGTCCCGAAGCTGCGTCTCAAGCAGTTTCATATTCGTGATATCGGTGATGAATCCGTCCAGATAGACGGGATTGCGATTGGCGTCATAGATCGCGTTGCCTTTTTCCAAGACCCATTTTATCGCTCCATCTTTGCAGCGGATGCGATATTCCATCATGAACTGAATCCGGTTTTCAACGCTGAGATTGACCGATTCCCTCACGAGGATGCGATCTTCTTGCAGGATCAGATCTTCGTATGAGAGTTCGCTGTTGTAAAGTATTTCCAAGGGTTGATATCCAGTGAGCGCACCACACCCTTCGGAGAGAAAGAGCATCGTCCATTTGGAATCGTTCCGACATCGGTAGGCGATTCCCGGAAGGTTGCACAAAAGGTTGCTCATCAGCTCCGGAATCAGCGTGTTAAATGACTCCACGCCGTCTTTGGTAAAATCGTCAAGCCTGTTGTTCTTTTCGCTTTCAGTCATGATTTGCAGGAAAATAAATACGGCAAAAGCTGTCAATTAGATTTTTTCCTACATTTGCAATTCCGTCTTGCCGGATGCACAAAATCCATAGCTGCACCGGAAAAAATTCTTTACTTTTTGCCGTGCCACAATTACACTTTCTAATCCATTCTAATCCAAAACTTCACCAAGCCGGAGCTTGACATACCGAACATAATCCCATTCTTCTTCCTAAAAATCCGTTTCTTGAATTTAATAAAACCGCCCCCTTAGCATTACGGTATCAATACGGAGTCATTACGGACTAAGTCCGTATTGACTCCGTAATGCTCTCGGGGAAGGTGTCCTGTAGCGCAGCATGCCGATGCTGCGGAAGTGAAAGAATGGATGAGATATGAGATAAACACAGAGGAAAGCAGAGTGAAAGCTGAGCAAGAGCAGAGAGATGAGAGAGTTTGTCGGTGAACAGGTGAACGAGTGAATGGGTGAAAAGGTGAGTAGGTGAGCCCCATCAGGGGCGACACATGATAGCACGGAATGGAGGGAATGCGAAACACCCTTAGCACACGCCAAGCAAACCACAAGTCCCCAAAGGGGCGACATTGTGCTAACTATATGATATGTGATGAAATCAGTCGCCCCTATTGGGGCTTATTTTATGGTGTGGGTACTTACTTTGATAAACTCTTTCATTTCACCAGAATATAATAGCGTCATGTCCAGCTTGGGGTGGGGAATTCCGATTCCCCACAACTTATCAAACCATAGCCGAATCGGAGTTCGGCATCCCAATGGGGTGGGGCGTTCGGCATCCATAATCTCATGAAACGCCACCTCATGGAACGCCGACGTCCCCGTCGGCGACAGTAGCGATGAACATGACACATCTGCCAATTTCGTATACCATCTGCAAGTCTGTAAGCTAGCTACAAATCTATAAACCATCTGCAAATCTGTAAACCGATCCTGCGGAAATGAACCGACGGGGACGTCGGTAATTCGTGCGCCTGTGAGCGATACATATCAGACAGGTGAAAGTCCTGTTCAGAGCACCGTTAAAACTCTGTAGCCGAAGGTAACTGCGTCACCGTGAGGTGGG
>JAUYAR010000162.1 GCA_030693415.1 Candidatus Cloacimonadaceae bacterium
GATTGCTATCTAATAGTATAAGCCATACTGGCTCTGATCAGCGAATTGAGTGGCTCTATTTTCCGAGAGCATGGCTCTCATTAGGCGAAACACATGGCTCAGTTACTCCGAAATATCCACTTTCAGCTTAACAGATACTCACAAGCTGTTAGACATCCTGGAACAAGGTAAATACAAGTCCATCCGAGAGATTGCACAAGCAATAGGCAAATCTAGGCAGTGGGTCTATATCTATCTGGAGGCAATGGCATCGATTGAAGTGGTTGATCTGAGAGGCTTCATATACGTGGTTATTTCCCGGCAAAACGTGCCCAAAATCGGCCGAAATGTCCAGAAAGGTATATTGGGTCAACTCCGGAGTTTGAATAGGATTGGAGGATATAGGAGTTTAGTACCAACCAATCTTACTACACGAAAGAGTTGAAACAAACACTATTGAACTAGCTTTGGTTTTTATATCGTTGCCAATTAGGTAACAGAGATTCCTCTTTGTACTCTACTCCAAAATCCTTAGTCTTTTGGTTTACAAAATAATCGTTGTTGAACGAATAGATAGTAATCTTATCGTCGAAGATCACATGAAGATGGTTTTCATAATTATGTGATCTTGGATAAACTCGCCATTTAGTGATTGGCCCTGGGATACTATAACTTTCGCCATTACTCAATAAAACGACTAGAGCGTTCTCACATTCAATAACTACCCCAAAATATGCACTCCCTGCTGCAATAACCTCGCCTTTCCATGATTGTAATACTATCTTAGGCTCTTCAAACAAATCAAACTTGTCTAAACCTCGCATTGATCGATGCAATCTTACTATTCTGATTTCGTTATTCGATACCAAGTATAGTTTTCCTTGATTACCCCAACTTATATGATGTTGATTATTTGAATTGAATATGTCTACATCATTAACATCTGTTAAGTACTTTCTTGTCTTCTTGGCTGTGTAGTTCTCATGCTCAATCCATTCGAACAAAGCCATATATGAAGCATCTAACGATGACGAACTGTATATATTAGCATAATTATAGTTAGCAAAAGTAGAATGCTTCGTACTAATCTGAAATATCGGTGGAATGTCAGTCATGCGCTTATTGCTTCCACTTAAACTCAAATCTTTTGATAAATTTACTGGCTTGTTCTCTAAGTATTCTGCATCATAATTATTTAATTCAAAGAGCCCCTCGTCTCCTGCACTTAAAGCTATCTGCCCAAAGCTGTTTGCCATCAGCGAAAAAAGAGGGCAGTCCCATAGTTTCTTATCATTCCGGAGTTGAGTTTTGTATTTCTTTGGAAAATGAACATCACATTCGAATAGACCACTGTCTGTTATATAATAAAGACTGTTTCTAAATATAGTAGTATCAATTGGTTCGAGATTTGAGGGAAAATCTTGGTTGCATAATAGTGCCTGATCAATTTCTAAGCAAGAAAGCTGGTGTTCATATTCTGATAATGACTCTAATTTAGTTTTAGCTAAACTCAAAAAATCAATATCATCTAATAGATCACTAACCCCCGATTTGTAAAGAAGATTACCTTCTAAAAACCCAATTCTCATCATCAATTTATTATTCTGGTATGCATTTGTTAGCGATATGAGTTTATCCCAATCATAAACCTTAACACATCCATTACTAGTCCAGAGATACAAGCGACCTCGATAAATTTGGCAATCTATGAAATCACCAGGAATTGAGACCTTTAGAGGATGCATCTTTTGCCTCCTTTAATTTTAGATTTATCGCTTTTAGATATTATTCCAGATTGTTGCCAAAGGTTGAGGACTGCCGAAGATGGTATATCCCCAGGATGTCTTTGAATATTAGCAGGATATCCATGCCAACAGTCATTGCTTGAGCCATCTACAAATTTGGCGATTTGTAAAACTTGATTTTCGTAGTTTGTGCCTAGCTGGATTACAACGCCGTCGATAATGCTTATACCCCAATAGTATTTATCACACTTCCACTGAGATACAACGGAGTTTGTGAAACAAGTTATTTCCGCTTGATTACTTACTGTCCATACGGATTTGTGTTCTGTTGGTGAACCTCTATGCTGGGGGACCATCATATATCTCGATGAAATTGTTGGAGTTAAGTCAATCGGTTCATTAAAGCAGTAATTCATATAAGCTCCATAATCTATAATTGTGAAATCGACTCATTGCTACCACCATTTGTGTTAATCTCACTCAGTATCATTGTGGATGCGATGAAAAAAACAGTCACTTCTTTAATACGGCTTTTAAAAACCGCTTAAGCGGTACAACATCAATTATCTGTTCTATTGATTTGCTATCAAGCATCGAATTTATGCGATAAATAGCTTCAAGATCAAGTTTACGAAAGGAGTTGCCTTTTGTTTTCTTTGAAGAAAGAGCGCTCTGATCAATGAACAAATCTTCAATTTCTCCCGACAAAATACATAATCCGTGACGTTGTAAGTAGCTAAGATTCTTGGATAATGAGTACTGAGAAGGAATCCCCCTAATTTGTCGCGACCTCTTTGCTGTGAAAAAAGTTTCTTCTCTATTTGTTTTTATCCAATTACGAATATCTACGATCAGTTTTTTTACGGTTTTCCCTTTTTCTTGGAAAGTACAACTTTGTTCAAAAAATTGATCCTGAACAGAAGCGATCGAACTATGGGTTCTTAATTCCGGATTTATTTTGAGGTATTTCTTATGGTCTCCAGATAAATCACGTAACATAAAGTCAAAATCAGAAATTATATAGCAGCGAGTCTTTGTTTTTAAGACAAGTTCTACCATTGCTTTAATATTATCTTTCCCGCCCACAGCAATTATTGAAACGTTTTGTTTATCTAATTCCCCGGGATATACTTGATCAGCCACCATTCTAAGTAAGTATCCATCATTACCCTCGCATACAATGACCTTTTCTGCAAAGAACAACTCATTTTGGTTGTTATCAAGAAGTAACCTCTTATACTGAGAAATCTGAATTGGAACTGCTTCAGTAGTATGATTATCTTTATGAACCATAATGATATTCAGGTCTTTTGTAGTTGTTCTAATGAACTCAGAGCAATGAGTTGTTATAATCACCTGATTTCTGTAATTGTCCAAAAAATCGTCTAATCTATCGCTAATTACTCTCCTAGCATGAGGATGAAGATAGATCTCTGGTTCTTCAACACACAGTAAAGCAGCGCTTGCGGTATTAACATTCTTAGTATAGTAGTTAAACAATCCAATTACTGCGGCACTTTGAATCCCTGATCCTTTGTCTGTTAACGGAGTATTTATACCGTCGTCTACAAACAACTGGCAGCTCTTATATAGATCAGTTTTGCTATCAGCACTAAATCTAATCTGTAGCTGGGTTCCGGGAAAAGCAATGTCTAAGGATGTGTTCTTTATCTCTGTAGTGACTCCAGCGAATATTTTATTTGCAACGAGTTGTACACGTTCAAGCGCTTTATTCATTTGCGGTGTGATTTTATTTTCCAACAAATGTTTCATTAACTTACCAAACCATGTATACGAGGTTAGTCGTAACTGGTTTTGGGGATCACGAAAAGAAGGGATTATAGCACTTTGCATTAACTCATTTCTCACCTGAGCTTTATAACCCATAACCCAATCATGAGATGAATCCTCTCTAAAAAGAAAACGAATGTCCTTATTAATCTTACCTGATTCGTTGCGTTTAGCCTTAAATAGGTAAGCAAAATTAGATGTTTCCTTAAATACTTCCTCAAATCGCTTTTGATTATTCAATTTGCTATCAACCCATATTTTACCAGAGCAATCATCTTCAATGTTGTCGAAAATATTTAGCAAATTGCTAGGGTCTAATCTATAGCGAATAGGTTCCTTTATAGGTTTTTTTTCCTCCCATCGTATTATCTCACCACAGATATTGAACCCAAAACACTTATTAATACTTGCATAATCTAAATCCTCTAGTTTGTCATCATTCCATTCACTGTCGTGAACTGTTTCTCTAATCAGAATGCAGAATATTAGGAGTTCATCTGCAACAGAATCTTTGGATTTATCATAATAGAAATCTCCTTCCGTAACGTTTTCGACCTTGTCCCATGCAGGTGCAGTTTCACTAAGAACAATATTAAGTGCTTTAATTATATTGCTTTTACCAGCATTGTTTCTACCAATAATTACGTTTTTACCTTTCTCAAACCTTAAATCAAGTTCCTTAATTGATCTGTAATTTCTAATGTATAGTCTTGATAAGTACATGCAAAGCCTCTCTGTAAGATAGATTATACTATCAATCTAGTCACACTGTCTATGTAATTATCATCTTCCATAAACACTACGTTATTCTTCTGATACTCGTCTGGATCATGCCCGTGGAGTTTAAGCTCTTGTTTGGGAGTCCAGGACAATATCCAGCTACTTAGAATTACATTTGGATCGGCAAGCCTTGTCTCGATCTCTTTGATGCGCTTGTGGAACTGGATTTTCTCACTATTTACCCCTTCGTGCATCAGACCATGAGGTTCAATGAAGTGGACATTCTGCTTGCCCTCTGAGAGAACCCAGAGGATAAAATCAGGATGGAAGTTGCCTGCTTCAAAGAAGCCAACTCCCTTACCCCTGCTAAGATTGCGGAGAAGATATAGCTCCTGTCCCTTATCCTTCATATCTTTCTGATTCTTTTCGCACCATTCTTTAAGGTCAGTAATAAACTGGTATTCGCTTTCGCCTAAGGAGACTGGCAGGATTGTAATATTCCCACCATGACGTACATGAAACAAGGGTTGGAAAAGATGATTGCCAAAGTTACAGGCTTTGAGATCGCCCACATGCAAAAGCTGGTCTTTCTTAGCGATGATCTCATCTTTGAGCTTCTTTATTCCTTCGATTACCTGGATATCATCGCCATCTACAATCAACTGATATTCTCGGTCTGAAGGCAGATTGTCGTCATCTGCTGTCAGCTCTCTCAATTCTAACCGAGGTTCTATATAGGACTTTTTGCAGAAGTTATAGTACTTTTCACTGAAACGCTTTACCAGTTCCGTAGCGATTTGCTGGAGGATAAGCACTTCATCATAGTTCTGGGGAGTGAGTCTCGTTTCCGGTAGAAAGAGCCGATACCAAGACGTATCTGACAACAAGCTGATAATCCCCTGCTTACTGAGATTTAGATTGTGCCAGCTTCGTTCACGTTTGAATCGTTCCAGTTCGAAATACAAGCGTTCCATGTCCAAAAGACTGATTTGCTTGTTTCTGAGCTTTACCTCGTCTTTTTGTCCATCCTGAAGAGTACCACGTGATTTAATAGTCTGTATCCTGGGGTACCAGTCTGAAACTACCGGATTGTTTTGCAGGTACTGTGGTATACTGCCAAGGGTAGGTACTGGTCCGTCCTTCTTAAAATCATACTCAGTGCCATCTTTCTTCTTTTTCGGTCGTATTATCTTCAGCTTCTTGCCAAAATCAGCGGTTACATTCATTGGGATAGTAATAACCAGCCTTTTCTCGTTGCCAGGCAAGCCTTCATCACGTAAGAATTGTCTGAACTTATCCATGAAGTCAGCTTCGATGCCAAAGACATTCAGGGTTTCTATATCTTCAATGAATCCGGGCTTCGTGGTGGCATAAGTATGCCCACTGCGCTTCAGACTCCATTCATAACCTTTTAAGCGCACACCGCGCCCAAATAGCTGGATAATTTGCGTTCCTTCGCTCTTGCCGACATGCATCAAACCCATGGTACTAACACGCCAGCAATCCCATCCTTCTACGAACTTCTTGGAACCGATCAATAGGTTGATAGGAGATGAGGAATCCTTTACTGAGGCAAACATCGCTTCTGTGAAGTCGCTGTCGTCCACAGTTAGCTGAACATCATTGTGCTTGGCATATTCTTCTACGTGGTCACAGAGTCCTTTGGCATCCCCGACATTGATCAAACCAAAGGGTGTGTCGCTATTACCAAGATACAAAGCTACCTCGCCTGAATCTCCTTTGATTCTATCCAATCTTAGCTGACCACTGGCAGGATTATTGAACAAGGTTCTCAAGATATCTTGATAAATCTCGGAAGTTCCATTCGTAGCATTAACCGTCTTGAGTAGGTAATTGAAGGAATTGGCGAAGATATCATTACCATCATAATCCAGCAAACCTGTACTGCTTCCACTTCCGTAAAGAATTTGCTCGATACTACGTTGGAAGACAGGTGCATTGGAAAGGAATTTAGCGATAAAGACAATAATCTGACCAACATCAGCCAATAACTCCTCACTGGGAAGTTCAACCTCTTGTTTACCCTTTTTCTTGGTAACAGTGCTACCCACAAAGACCCACAGGGGTTTTTCCAGGTTAAAGGGGACAATATCCAGTTTCTTATCTTCATAAACTTTAAGTTGCTGATAGTATTTGAGCAGACATGCAGTCAGATAGACATCCTGCACCTGCTGATAGGTTTTGGGCAGATTCAAGATCTGGTAGTCTTTGCCAAACCCATCTTCGTAAAACCAGCGATAAGAATAATCAAAGATCACAGTTTTGGCATAGCTATCCTCAAAAGCTCTGTTATTGGCAGCAGCAACAGCTTGGGCAAAAGTGGCAGAATATTCAAAAGTAAAGCCCTTGGCACATAGCTCCGACCGTCTGGTGAACCATACACCTTCATCTTTTCCGCTCATCCCCCGGTGACCTTCATCCACCAAAAGCAGGTTTTGATCTCCCAGGCTTCGGGTGGCGATTGTATTAGGACCTTCGGTATCGCCGAGCTTGGTAATCTCGATCACATCGACCATATCAATACTGCCGTCTTGTTTGGTCTTTAGTCTTTGGGCTGAATAGAAACCGCTAATCTTAAGCTCTTCCAAATGCTGCTCACTAAGCCGTTCATTGGGGCTAAGCAAGATAACTCTGGAAATCTCGCTGCCCTCACGAGTCTTTTTGGCATAATGCCGGAACTGCAAGAGGTTCACATGCATCAAGAGGGTCTTACCGCTTCCCGTAGCATTTTGCAGACAGAGCTTATTTAGATCATCAAATGAGTATGGCTCAAGGTTCTGAAAGCCAGTCCACTTTTCATTAAACCGCTTAAGATAGACATTCAAATCTTCCAGCAGCTTTGCTTTATCGGTAAAATAGCGATCCAGATAGATTTCCACAAACAGCAGGGTTAGCCATTGAAAGTACTTCCAGACAATAGGACGACTGCGTAAGTAGTTAATCGTTCTGGTATGCGAGACGATGTTTTCCTCATAGATGCGTAGCTGCTCTTTGCTGATGGGATGGAACTGATTGTAAAAGAGTTCACTGTTCACCAGTTCATGGTAAAAACGGTGTAAACCGTCAGCATCATAACCCTCCAGACGGCTATCCCTGATCGGTGCTGCCAGCTTGTGAAAGGGTTTAGTATTATCCTTATACTCCAAGAGCGGATCAATCCCAAATTGACTCATCAGCCACTGGTTAAGGAGCAGTTTATTGGTGAATTTATGGTTATGCAATGTAGCTTTACGAGCCATTAGTTTTGCTCCCACATCCGTTTCATAAACTCCCGATGCCTTGGATTGGATACACCAAGACCTGGCAAATCCACAAGTACAATTCTGGGATCAATGCTTTCTTTGACATGTTGAACGTTAATATCTACCTTGTCCACGAATAGAATATCGTCATTATCCTCAGCGACGTAATTACCTAACTCATCGATGGGTATAAACACATCAGGTCTTTTGTTCTCCCAGCCATTTAACAACTTTTTGAACTCATCAAATAACTTCGTATCTGATTTACTCAACTCGGTAGCTTTTTTCTTTTGCCTATCTAACTCTGCGACTTGTTCATCCAATGATTTGCCTTCTAATGATTCCTTGAGCTTCTTCAGACCATATTGTTTTGTTATCTCATCGATGTACAGATCCCTTAATTGATTCTTGGCTGCGACATTCAGGAATGAGACCTTAGCAGCCTTATCTGCTTCGACATTATCTCTGAACCTGATAAACGTGGGGACTGCTGTTGTTGCTTTCGCGGATTCTGGTAGTAACTCCATTTCAAGCAGAGCATTAATCAGCGTTGATTTTCCGGAAGAGAAAGAACCCAAGAAAACGATGTTGAACTCAGGATTCTTCAGCTTGTTAACGAGAGCTTTTTTCCCGAAGACAAAAGTAGCTAAATCTTCATCTACATTTACGTACCTTTGTAAATTGCGGACTGACGAAAGCAATTCGTCTAGTCGTTTTGCCATGTTCTCAGTTTTCATACATACTCCTAAATGTATCGTTTCGTTATATAATGCTACCTTATTTCTTTGTTTGATTCCAGTTTATAATGATAGCTCGCTTGTCAATACAAATCTGGTTTTGATTGAAGATGCATATTAGGAGACTGTTCAATATCTCCAACGATACGTCCCTGCATTTGTAGGCTCATCGAGAAATAGTGGTCTGAGTATTGGCATTTATTGTGTTCACTGTGGCGCAGCATGCCGATGCTGACGGGACATCTTCCCCCTTTGCATTACGGAATCAATACGGAGTCATTACGGACTAAGTCCGTATTGACTCCGTAATGCTAAGGGGAAGGACGCCCTCCGATAGCTTTTGGCAGGTGACAATGATTTGATCTATGTCGTTGGTCTGGTTTGCTTTACGCGAGCATGACGGGTAAGAATCCCACGGAATTACAAAAATAGAAAAGGCGGCGCATAATGCATTCTGGGCAAACGAAAAGGCGATCTCAGATTGAAACCGCCTTTGATATCGAAATATGATCCTGTGTCTATGGATAGATGAGTGTGCAGGATAGGGAAACCTTCACCCAATATGCTTTGCCGGGTTCCATCTGCGAAAGCGTGCCGCCTGTGGGAGTCCAGCTTTGCTGCAAATAGCGGACTTCCTGCAGATTGCCGAGGATGGATGCCAGAGCGCCGCTCACCGAAAGGGAATTTTCCGGCAGATAGGAAACGAGATTCCAGCCGGAGTTGAGAGCGATCGGCGTTACTGCAGGATTGACGTGATTTCCCTGTATGTTGAGAGTGGCGGGGGCATCAAGCTTGATCCAGTATCCCTTGCCGGATTCGACATTGGTGAGAGAATTGAACCATCCGTTCATCTGGGGAGAATAGCTTTTGGCATTGGTTTTCACTTGTCTCAAAGCGGAAAGACCGCCAAACACATCCTGAACGCCCCAAGAAGCTGGAACTACGTTTAGGCTCACCAGATTCCAGCCACTGACAAGGGTGATCTGTTGAGCGTGCGGAAGCTCTCCGAGGACGGTATTGAGGATGGTTTTCTGGTTTGCCGTGAGGGTCACGTTGTTGATCGTTGCGGAGGGAAAACCGCTTGCCTCGATCAATAGCGAATAAGTTCCGTGGCTGAGATAGCGATAGAAATCCCCATGCGCGGGATCGGTGCTTACGATCGAATAGCTGTTGTCGTGCCCGGTGACCGTGATCGTGGCGTTGAGCGGATTTCCATAGGGATCGGAGACCGTGCCGTGAATGCCATAGAGCGCTTGTTCGAGGTAGGAAAGCATGGCGTCGTAGTTGTAATCCCAATAGGCTGGCAAAGTGGAAGCGGCGGGATTCTTGGTATTCGAGATCTCCAATGTGACCTCTCTGCCTTTGGCTGTATAACCCATCCAGTCCTGTCTGCCGCCGGTGATGACATACCAGGCGGCGCCGTTGGTGATGCCGTTTGAGGAGATACCGGTGAAGTATCCCGCGGGACTGTTTGCCTGCGCGCTGTTGGCATAGATCAACGAAGTGGAGACATACCAGTTGTTGTCCGGATGAAGGGTATAGATATGATCCCAAGGGTAATTTACCACTTCCGCGCCGCCATGAAAATTGGCGGAAAGAACGAAGCGGCGAGAGTTTGCCAGATTCATGGCGAGAGTGGTTTCTACCTGACGGGGCTGGCTGGCATATTGACTTCCATTGGGAGCGGGAAAGTTTCGGTTGAGGTCATAGCCGTTGGCATTCGCGCGGCGGGCTCCGCTGACGGAGCTGTTTCCGCCATAGTAAGTTCCGTCCGGATTGGCGTTTGGATTGATCCAGATATCCAGATTATTGACCAGATTGGTGAGCCGCGGGTTGCTGCCATAGCCGCTCAAAAGGGTGTCGATCAATCTCAGCATGAGCACATAGCCGGTGGTTTCGTCGCCGTGAAGAGTGCTGACATAAGCCACTTCCGGTTCTGCTTCGTGGAGATGCACGTTGTCCGAGATGCGGGCATAGAGTATCTTTCTACCATTGACGGTGGTGCCGGCATCGATAATCTGGCAGAGATTTGGATAGGAGGTAGCGAAGGCATACATCATCGAGACGTAGGCTTCGTAGGTGGGATAGCTGTCCCAAACACGCAATTGGGATTGACTGGAACTCATTATGGGATCGATGAGGTCACCCGGGTTGGGCAAAATCTGGGCGCGGTAGCCCAATTTGCCAAAGGCTTCCCATTCCCAATCGTTGGCATAGGCATAGACCCAGTTGCCGCGGATGTTATCGATGGAAATGACGTTCGTCAGGTTTTGCAGCTCGGATTTATCCAGCAATTCAAACCGGAAATAATACTGAGTCCACTCTCCCGCCGCAAGCGGAAGGGAGAGCAGAATCAGGATGATGATAGTGAGGGTAAATTTCAATCTATTGTTTCCTTGCGGGATGAGGGCATCACGGCTTTCACTTGGAAGAAGGCGCTAACGTTTCTGGCGTTATGAACGAACTGCAATCCAGAGACGGTTCCTATCAGCGTGTAGGGACCTTCAGGAAGTTCAGCATGCCAGATTTCATAGAAATCGGCGTGCGGAACCGGGTTCCATTCAAGCACAAAGCCGCTGGGGGACATGAAACCGTTTACAACGGGAGTGTCCAAAACGGTGATCATCGATCCGTTGATCGGCAGAGGATCAAGCTCACCCAAGACATCGCCAAAGCCGAGGTTATAGGTTCCCGCGACTGGATAGACCAGATCCTGAGCATAGGAATACACCCTGAGCGTGATCGTTTCCCGCGCTCCGGAAAGATTGACGAGAATGGTCACATAGGCGATTCCGGCATTGGTGACGACCTCTCCGATGCCTCGACATTCATCTGTGCTGAAAGCTCCAACAAGATCGCCGGGGATGGCGGGAATGCCTTCGATCGTAACTGTTCCATAGATCGTGGCAGGATTGTTTGGATACGTGACTGGTGTCCATGAAGGCATGTTGACAGGGTTGACGGTAACGCTTGCGATGTCGCTTGCCATGGCGATGCCGTCGCTGACTGTGAAAGTGATGTTTTCGTTGCCGATCCAGTTTTGGACTGCACTGAAAGTGACTACGAGACCGTTGATCTCCACGAACACGTTGGTGTTTCCGCTATAGTTCAACACCAGCGGATCGCCATCGGGATCATTGACGTATGGTGTGAAATTCACTGCAAGGCTGCCGTTTTTATCAAACTCGAAGGAGGCTGGAATGTCGATCGTGGGAGCGTGGTTGATAGATCCGGTTACTTCCATCATCACGTTGACCGTCCTCTCCGGATTAAGCGGATCGTTTGAGTAAACGGTGATCAATGCTTCATAGATTCCGGTTTCCATGCCCTGCGCGGAAAAGTATCCGGTGATGGTTTGATTCAGTCCGGGTTGGATCGTTCCGCTCATCGGAACCGCGCTGAACCATTCAACGGGTGGAATTGATTGCGGCAGAACGATTACGCCGTTGAGGATGTGAGGCTCGGCGCCATAGATATCTCCATTTAACTGATAAGCAAGCGTGAGCGCACCGGCGAATCCTGATGGGATGGTGACATTTACCGTCGCGGTAGCCGTCTCAGCACCGTAAATGACTCCCCAACCGCTGGCGGTTTCTCCGTGCCAGTTGATAGTGATGCCGTTTCCGCTGCTGGGGTTTGGAGTCATTACTCCGCCGGAGCCGCCGATGAAATTTGTGGCGCTATTGACTATAACTCCAAGCGGGAAAGATAGATAGATGTCTTTCAGCCATTCGGTGTCCGTGCTGGCGTTATAGACCGTGAAAGTCCAATTGAGTGTGGTTCCCGGTGTGTAATCATTGGCATTGAGGGAAAACGTGCTGCCGGCTATGCTGCGATCCTTCACTGCCTTGTGAGATGTATTCAGGGGTTGCGCTCCACGATGGCGAAGCTCCTGCAAGGCAAGATTGAAACTCAAGGGCTGGCTGCCGAGATTGCTGATGGTGAAAGAATCTGTGCTTTCGTCTCCGGTGAGCAAAACCGCGCCGAGGAAATCGTTGTCGATGTAAATAGTGGGAGGAATATAGCCGCTGCCGGTGACGGAAATATTGACCGTTGGGTTGTTCACCGCGTTGCTTGAAACAACCACGTTTCCGCTGTAAGAAATCGCAGCCGTGGGAGCGAAGCTGAGATTGTAGGTTCTGGTCTGTCCGGCTATGATGCTGAACGAGAGAGTGTTGCGAATGTCTGTTTTTTGCAGTGATGATCCGATCGCGCTTTCACGCCCTGCCAAAGCAACGGTGTAACCCGCGGGAGTTGTAATCGTTCCCGTAAGTGTCTGATCTCCGCTGTTTTGCAGAGTGAATTGCTGCACTTGGTTTGATCCGACGGAGATTGTGCCATAAACAAGTGACGCGGGATTGGCAACGATCATCGGACCAGTTGCGACGGGCTGTAAGGACAGTTTCAGGTTCGGACGGCTGGTGATGACCGAACCGCCGGAGAAAACGTCGGTCTGATTGACGGTATCGTTTCGCGTGGATAGGTATCCGTTTGCGACGGTGGTAAATTGCACTGTCCCGGTGGAAGTATAGCTTCCGATCAGTCCAAATGCCGTGTCGATCACGATATTGCCGGTGCCGTTCCAGAGGAAGGGCGTGGATAAGGTCAGCATCTGATATCCACCTGCCACCGGCATATAAGAGGCATTCGTATAGACGGTCATCATGTCCGTGGCAGTCTGCCAGCTCGCTGCGTCTGTGGCGGTTGTGTGTTTCATGCGGATCACGAAGTTTGGCAGTGCCAAAGATGGCGCGGTTGCGACAAAGAAACCGACCTGGGTGATATTGATGGGAACAAACACACCCGCGGCATTGAGATCCGCGGCAGTATATACCGATTGCCCGTGAAGGCTTTGATAATAGATGTTGATCGGAGCGGCGGTGGTGGTAGAAGTGATCCCGGTTCCGGCTCCAATTATTGCTGAGCTGGGAACGACCGCAGTGGGCATAGCCTGCACTGTGTTCGAGGCTGCTGATTCTCCGGCGGGATTGCTGTAAACAGTTGCTACATAATAGCTATAGGTGGTTTCGTTTATCACGCTCGTATCGTTATAGGTGGTAGTGGTCACTGTTGCCAGCACCGCTGAGTTGCGGTAGACTTTGTAGCCGCTGATGGCTCTTTCTGAAGTGCTAAACTCTTCCAACTCCCCGCGTCCCGTGGCACCAGTCCAGGAGAGATTGACAAATCCGTTTCCGGCGGCCGCTGCAAGGTTGGTCGGCGCGATGGCGTTCGGAGTAGCGTTCACGGTGGCGGTGGCATCGGATTCTCCACCGCTGTAAACGGCTTTCAGATAGTAGGCATAGCTTGTGCCGTTGGTGACTGCGAGATCGGTGTATGTCAAAGCTGTAATGGTAGTCAGCAGCACACTATTTTTGAATATCTTGTAGCCGGTTGGAGTCCCTGAAGCGGGAGCCTGCCAATCCAGCTTGATGGATTGGTGACTGGGGCTTGCCGTCAGGTTCTGCGGAGGATTGAACACGCCGGATGATGTCGAAGCAGGGAAGACGATGTTGTCTATCCATGCACAGTCGTCACCAGTGGAAACAGAACCGTCCTTCATGTATTCCCATCTCAGGACGCGTGTCCCGGCAGCCAATGTGTATGATGCCTGAGTCCAGCCAATAGTTCCCGCCCAACCGGGAGTATTCTGTATTGCTCCGTCAACGTAGAACTTGAGGTAGTCATAGCCCGCTTCCGAAGTAACCTTATACCAGAATGTCAAAGTCCCTGATGCCGCCAGAACTCTCGTTGTTTGCATCGAACTGGTCTGGCTGTGGGTGATCGTCCCGCTTTTGGCAGCGTAGATTCCCGCATAGGCACCGGTGCCTGTGATCGTCCAGGGAAGGTTTCCGCTGAAAGTCCAGGGGAAGGAATTGAAGTTTCCGCTTTCGAAATCTTCGATGATTAGTCCAATCGCGGTGTTTTCAGTCTTACTTGCAGTATATGCGCCCGCAGTGGCGTTGAAATTGAAGGTTGCAAGGGTGCCGACAGTCATTCCCGCTGCCGCTGAAACCGTGAAACTGAGGTTAACCGAGCCGGTTGCAGGGATAGAGCCAAAATTGGCTGTAGGGCTGCCGATAGTGATTCCGGTGGTGGGGCTGGATAGAGTGGCGCTTCCGGTTGGAGAAGCCGCTCCGCCTGTGTTGTTCAAAGGAATGGTGATGGTAACCGTTTCTCCTGGATCGAGCCGTCCGTTGTTGTTTGCCGGAGTGGGATCGGAGATAATCATGCTGCCGAAAGCAAGCGCGGGAGCGTTGATAGCAAGCGTGAAGTTATGCACCCAGGTGTCGGCTCCGCTGACCATGGTGATGGTGAACTGGGCACTGGTTCCATGAGCGATGTTGTTGGCGATATTGAAAGTATAGGCGTCGGTTCTGGTAACCGAGGCGCCTGCGGCGAGGGAGGCGATGCTTTCGGTGTTGTCTGTGATCGAGATGCCGGTCGTGGAGCAGGTGAGAGTGGCGGTGATGTTTGAGGCGGCTGTCGATCCGCTGTTGGTGAAAGTGGTGGTGAATCTTCCGGTTTCGTTGTAGTCGGGGAGATTGTTGTTGGTGTCGCCATAAACATTATTTCCAACTGCCAAATAGGGTCCGGTATTGGCAATGACCGATACATTCGCCATGATAGTAGTCTTGTTTTGGCGGGTGATCACCATTTTGGCGGTTCCGGTGCTGCTGAAGGGGGTGATCGTCAAAGCAAGCGTTCCGTTTACTGGAATGATCCCCGTACCATAAAGAACCCCGTTCATGGTGATCGCCACCCTGGAATAAGGCGTGGCGGTCACATTGACGGTAGTGGCACCGATCAGTATCTGGCTGGGATAGGTGGCGGTGTTTACCGTAGGGACTCCATAATATGGCATCAGCGAGGGATCGCCCATGATGGAATATATCTCCCAGTAATAATTTGTGAGACTGCTGCCTCCTTGAACCACTGCCAGATTTCCCATATAGACGGTCTCACCGGTGGTTTGTGCCCAATCCGCAAAAGCCTCCCCGTGGGTGTGGAACATGGCGTCATAGGCGCCGAGAGCAGCGGCATTGTATGCCGGTGCGGTGCCGTTGGCAGTACCCTTTGCTCCAACTGCCCACCAATAATCTTCGTCCCAATAGGTGTTGTTGTTACCGCCGATGTATGCGGCTCCGCCTTTGTTTGCCGCGCGGATGATCGCTTCGCCGAAACAGGGACCGCCGGTAAAATTGAACTTGTTTGTGATACAGCAGTTTCCGACCGCTACGAAATACTTGTTCGTGTTGGTCATGGCATTCACATCCGTGACCGTAAACGTGGGGTCTGCCCAACTGGTCTCGCTTCCGTGAGCCGTGTAGTTTATGAAACCCCTGCCTTCATTGGCGTTGGCGATGATTTGCGCATCGCTGGTGCCGGAGGCGGGATAGAGATAATTGTTTGAAACAATGCCGTTGGACGCATTGAAATACTGGGTCGATCCATAATTAATGGCACCATTCCCGTGGGTGGTGGCAAAAGTGGCATCTACTCCTGCGATAAGCACGGTCTTACCCAGGTAGCTGGGATCCGGCATGGTCGTCTGTTGAAACATCAGTGTTTTGTTGATAATATTGGTCAATTCTGTAGCGGATGAAACGGAAAACCGTCCGTAGTACATTTCGGGGACATAGTCTGTTCCTTGCAGCCGCACATAGGTGAGGTCGGTTACATGTGCTGTACTGGTGACCCCTGTATTGGAGATGATGTTGTTGCCGCTGGTGGAGGTATCGCCCACGATCAATAGATAGGTGGGAGCTGGGTCCTGAGGTGTCGCGGCACTCCACAATCCGTTCATATAAGTCTGAACAGCAGCGGTTGTGTTGGCGATCGTTCCTCCAGTTCCGACGGTGGTGACGATCACGTTCAATCCCTGCTGCTTTTTCCAGTCAACAAATGGTTCCAGGGTGCTTAAATAAGCCGCGGGAGTCAAAATAACCATCTTGGTGGGGTATCGAACCAAGCTGGGGCGATCAATACGCTGCCAGTTGAAGATACTCTTTTGATAGAGGTTGTCAAATTCCCATGATGCAGTTTTGGCAAGCAGTTGCGCCGTCGCGATCAGATCGGGGTTGAGGAATTCCACCTGCACTCTGAGGTCTTTGATTACGCGGATTGAGTTCTGCCCGGGATTATAACGCACCGGATGAAAATCAAGCGCAAAAATCCGCACTCCGCGCATGAAACCGATCTCGAATACGCTGATCACATCGAGATCGCCATATCCGCGGATGCCATAGCTTTTATCGTTGACGACGAAGGGGAGGGTTTCGGGATCATCCGATTTGGAGACCGGTTCTTGAGCTGGGATGATGCGGTGGCGCAGTTGGCTGTCGGCGGCGATCAATTCTTGCTCACTGCGGCTGAGAATATTCAAGCGCACTTCCGCTCCAATTGGAACGGCGATGATCTGTCGCATCATGGGTAGCTTGGGATCACCCACTTTGTTTGTATAGCCATAGGAACCAAACGAAAGCTCATCAAAGAGTCCCCTCTTGGTGTTGATTTCTCGGACAGTCAGGTTTCCCACCTGATAACGAACCTCGAAGCCGAGGTCGGTGTTGTTCTGCAAAGCCACGCTGTTCGGCGTCCCTAAAAGAGCAATCTGCCTGCTTTGTGCAGGCAACAATATTACGACAGCAAGAGCTATCACGCACAGCAACAGCCACTTGCTCATACTAAAAGTGTTCATGGGGTTCTCCTTGGAGTGTATCTTTTGACAATGTATCAAAAACGATGCAAAAACGATTCCCAAAACACCAATAAGTGCCTCGGGAATCGTTATGCTTATATTTATTTCAAGTTATGGCTTTCCTGCAAGGGAGTAAATTACCTTGCCGGTGCCGTGTTCACCGCTTTCACATAGTAGAACGCTCTGGCGGTGGGAAACGTATCGATGTAGCTCAGGTTGGACGTGGAGCCGATATAGGAGAAAATCCCGTTCGGCTCAGGGCTGCGATAGATGTGATACTGGGTGGCATGCAGAATGGCATTCCACTGTAGCACTATTCCCTGAGCATTGTTTGTGACGCTGAGAACAGGCGCGGCGAGGTTATTGAGCAAAACCGATACGGGGACGTTTGCAAAGGTGCTCACAAAACCATCGTTGACACCAAAGGTTATCGTTTCAGTTCCGATCCAATTCTGCGCTGCGGAGAAGGTGACGACCCTGCCATTCACGACAATATTGACGTTGCTGTTGCCGGAGTATGAAAGGACGAGAGGATCTCCATCGGGATCGCTGACATAAGGGTTGAAATCCACCACCAGGCTTGAATTCATGGCAAACTCGAAGCGTGCGGGCAAGGTGATAATCGGTGATGAATTCACCACCGAAAGCCTTACGTTCACTACCCTGCTGGGGTTGACGGGATCGTTGGACGCGATGCTCAGAACCGCTTCATAGATTCCGGAAACTAATCCCTGAGCTGAAAAACTCGCCGTGATGACACTTAACTGTCCGGCAGCGATCGATCCGGATAAGGGAGATACGCCAAGCCACAGAGGATTGGACGGCGTCATGCCAATGCTGTAGTTCAAAGCCTGACTGCCGCTGTTGCTGATCTCGAATGTAGTGGAGCCGCTTTGTCCCGGTCTCAGGTTGAGAGATATCTCAGTATGGGAGACCGAAATCGTGGGTGGAACGAATCCGTTGCCGGTGAGTCCGATATTCACGGTGGGAAGATTGACTGCATTGCTGCTGATCACCACGTTTCCATTGTAGGCGGCAACCGCGGTGGGGGCAAAGCTGAGGTTATAGGCCCTGCTCTGTCCCGCAGGAATGGAGAAACTGATCGTGTTGCGGGTGGCTCCTTGGCTTCCGGTATTTGTGGAAAGCGAGCTATTCTCGCGCGCGGTGGCGGAAACAGTATAACCCCCGGGCGTAGTAACTGAGCCGGAGAGGTCTTGGTCGCCAGTGTTTTGAATACTGAATTGCTGAACGGCACTGCTTCCGACAGCCACCGCTCCATAAGCAAGAGAGGCGGGGCTGGTGGCAATCATCGGTCCAACGGGAATTGGCTGCAACGCCAGCCTTACGTTGGGTCGGACGTTCGCGTTGGAACCACCACTGAAGACGTTGGTCTGATCCGCCGTGTCGCTAAACGCCCTGCGATAGCTGTTGACCTCGATCGACGTGAATTGCCAGGTTCCGGAATTTGACCATTCCGCCGCAAGCCCAAAGGCGGTGTCGATCACGATGTTGTCCGTTCCGTTCCATCGGAAAGGAGTGGCTAAGCTCAACATCTGGTATGCGCCGGTGGTGGGTATGAATGAAGGATTGGTATAGACGGTCGTCATACCGGCTGCCGTCTGCCAACTTGCCACGTTCGTAGCCGTAGTGTGTTTCATGCGGATAATGAAATTCGGCAAAGGCAGATTTGGCGGAGAAACGGCATAAAATCCGACCTGAGTGATGTCGATTGGGCCGACAACGCCTGCCGCACTGAGCTCTGTTGCTGTATAAACCGCTTGACCATGGACGCTCTTGTAGCCGAGGTTGATCAACCCAATAACGTTGGTTGCAGTGACCGAGGTTCCAGCTCCCAAGGTTGTGAAAGAGACCTGCGTCGGAGTGGCGTTCACGGTGTTCGAAGGTGCCGATTCACCTGCCGGATTAGTATAAACCGTTGTCACATAATATGAATAGGACACACCGTTGGTAAGTCCGGTATCCTGATAACTGGTTGCGGTGACGGTAGTCAGTGCCACCCCGTTACGATAGACCCGATAGCCGCTGATGGCGCGGTTGGAGTTTCCGGATAGTTCTAATTCACCGCGACCTGAAGCGCTGGTCCAGGTGAGATTGACAATTCCACTTCCGGTGGTCGCTGCTAGGTTGGAAGGCGCAACGGCGTTGGGAGTGGCGTTCACGGTGGCAGTGACATCAGAATCTCCCCCGCTGTAAACGGCTTTCAGATAGTAGGCATAGCTTGTGCCGTTGGTGACTGCCAGATCAGTGTATGTCAAAGCTGTCACTGAGGTCAGTAGCGTGCCGTTTTTGAAGATTTTGTAGCCGGTCGGAGTGCCTGCAGCGGGAGCCTGCCAGTCCAGCTTGACGGATTGGTGACTGGGGCTGGCGCTCAGGTCTTGCGGAGGATTGAACACGCCGGATGATGTCGAAGCGGGGAAGACGATGTTGTCGATCCAGGCACAGTCGTCACCTGTGGAAACAGAACCGTCCTTCATGTATTCCCATCTCAGGGCGCGTGTCCCGGCAGCTAAGGTGTATGATGCCTGAGTCCAACCAATGGTACCTGCCCAGCCGGGAGAGTTCTGCAACACTTCATCGACATAGAACCTGAGGTAGTCATAGTTCCCTTCCGAAGTAACCTTATACCAAAATGTCAAAGTCCCTGATGCCGCCAGAACTCTGGTCGTTTGCATCGAGCTGGTCTGGCTGTGGGTGATCGTTCCGCTTTTGGCAGCGTAGGTTCCCGCATAAGCGCCGGTGCCTGTGATCGTCCAGGGCAGGTTTCCGCTAAATGTCCAGGGGAAAGCAGTGAAGGTTCCGGATTCGAAATCCTCCATGATCAGCCCGATAGAGATGTTTTCCGTTTTGGTAGCGGTATAGGCAGCAGCCGTAGCGTTGAAGTTGAAGGTGGCGAGCGTGCCGACACTCATTCCAGCGGACGCTGATATAGTGTAGTTTAGATAAACCGAGCCACCGGTAGCGATAGAGCCAAAACTGGCTGGTGAGCCGCTGATGCTAATTCCGATGGTGGGACTTGTCAATGTGGCGCTTCCGGATTGGGAAGCCGTTCCGCCTGTGTTGTTCAAAGGCATGCTGATAGTGACCGTTTCACCCGGATCAAGACGTCCGTTGTTGTTTCCGGGAGCGGGATCGGAGATGATCATGGTTCCAAATGCGAGCGCAGGGGCGTGCAATGGCAACGTGAAATCGTTGTTCCAAGTGCCTTGGCTGCTGGTGATCGCAAGGGCGAACGATGCCAGGTGCCCGTTGGGGCAGTTGTTGGCGACCGTGATAGCGAAGTTGCTCAAGGGATCACCATTTGCGGAGGCGGCGATGGTTCCATAGTTCGCATTTGCAGTGGTGACCGTCACAAATGGACTGGTGGTACTGAGAATGGCGGAGACGTTCGTTGCCGGCTGGGTACCGAGGTTGGTCAATCTGATCGAAAGGTTGGCGTTTTCGCCGCTGTCCAGATTACCGTTGCCGTTGGCGTCCAGGATATTGATTTGTCCGATAGCGAGATAGGGATTGTTTAGCAGGATCGGTCTGGTCGTTACAAAAAGCGCACTAAGGTTGCTCAAGGGAGCAGCGGCAGCCGGATATTGGTTATTGAAGGTATATTCCAAGCCCACTGTTCCGTTGTGATCCTTGATCCCGATGGTCGCGTAATTTCCGTGGGGGTTCGTGTCTCCAGAGCCTGTATCGATGTTGTTAAATACTTTGTATTGCAGCTTGATCTGTCCGTCTCCGGTCTGGGTGGGATAATAAACAGGATCATATAGGATCGCCTGGAAGGTTAGGGGCGTCACTCGGTCAAAGCCGCTGATCACGTTATACCATTCCACCACATAATAACGTTGGGAGGCGTTGTAAAAGGTATAGACGTAGCTTCCGGCATTCAATTGCAGATCATCCCAGAAGGCGGCAATCATCGGATTGGGACCCCCTGCTCCGGGCAGGCGCCAGTTGCGCCAGTCGGAATCGGTCGTGCTGCCGAAAGCGATGAATCCATTTGCAGAGATCGACGCCTGGGTATAGGAGCGTCCATAAAACTTGAAGGGGAAGGGCAGATTCACTGTGGTGATCGAAACTGCGCCAACCTGGTCGCCTTCGTCAGAGACCGCTCCCGGATCTGTGAGGGTAAGCGCAGTTCCTGTGCCTCCCTCCGCCGGTGCAATGCCGATCCAGTTATAGGTGGGGCGTTGGGGATATCCGGCATCGCCCATGTCGAAGATAAAGTATCCATAGGCATCCTGACCGAGAGGGTGGTTGACCGTGGTCTGTCCGATAGTGAGGGTCAGGCTCTTGGATTCGCTGTAGCCTTGAGAGTTATAGAGATAGAGTTCCAGCGGGACGGTCATGCCAACCACGCTCTGCCCGGAGGCAAAGACTTGGAAGGTGTTTAAAGCGTTGTTTGCGCTTGCACCTGAGGCGATGTTGCCAAAATACCCAAGCGAATCCGGTATGGTGAACAACCCGTCGTAGGAACGCAGGATTCCGCTTACGCCGGCAAGGTCAGCCAAGCCGGTATTGTTCAGAGTGAAGGTCATTGGATATTGGTTTCCGGGGTTGATCACATTGCCCGGAGCGCCTACTATCGAATAGGATTGGATATTGAGTTTTCCATTGCGGATGATGATCGGAATTCCTACCGTCCATGGTCCGGAGGGTGTGGTTCCGCTGAGGTTGAACACAACCCTGCGGTTATCCGGACAGTTGGCAGCCACAAGGAAAAAGAGAGCTTCAGTATTCATTGCGGTTCCCCCTGCGGAGATATTACCAAAAGATATCCTATTGTCTGGGATGGTAATATAGGGATCCGTGCAACTAACCGTTCCGGAGACACTGAGCGCGGCTGTACTGCTATTTCTGAGCGTGACCCAAAGCTCGATGTTTTCTCCGCCGTTGACGATGCCATCGCCGTTGCCGGTGGAGTTTCCGGAATTGCCATCATCAGCCCAAACTTCTTCAAACACGATCCCGCCGGTGGTCGATATGGAAATCGTGTTGACCAGGGGCTTGAAATCATCCTTGGAGATGGTTACAACAAGTGATCCCGTGAGGCTGGGAGGCAAATCGAGCACCACATATCCCTGGACATTGGAAGATCCCAGAGCTTGCAAAGTTCCGGCAGCATTGGTGATTGTCACGGAAGCGCCGCTCACGATCTGATTGGACGAATTGCGAACAGTTAGCTCCACCAGATTCGTTCCCGCGGGGATCGTGGATGGAGTGCTGGCAATGAAACTATTGGGAATGCCCACATAGACAGCCGCGGTGGGATCGCCGACGAGATTACAATAAGCAGCGAAGTTTGTTGCCTGCGTGGGTTTGCTGACGCCGTAAATTGCATTCAAATAGAGTTTTCCATAGAGCATTGCCGCGCCCATGTTGCGCATGCCGAGAGGATAGATAGCATGGAAAATACCCACGTCCAGACAGTTGTTCATTGGTGTCGAGGTGAGGGAAGTCGCCATGCCGATGGCGGTGAAGGCTCCCCGGACTTGGGCTTCGGTGCCCAGCCTCACGATGGTTTCCGTCGTGGCAGTGTTGTTTATGTCTCCGGTGGAGCAGGTTATGATCACCGCATGAAACGGTTTGTTATTATTCAGAAGAAGGGCATCATGATTCTGACCACCCCAACCGCTCATACCAATATAACCTCTGTAATTGAAGAAACTCACTCCCTGATTTATAGCAGTATTCATGTTTGCCGGCGAAGGATTTGCCCCGTATAACTTGGTGTATGTGTAATCGGAATTGACATGCGAAGAGACATCATAGATATATTCGTTTGTATAAATGGTGGAAATCCCTGAGCTTGCGGTATCTCCCACCAATAGCATGCTGTTCATCCAGGATACGTTAGCGGGATTTATATCTCTTTCCATCATATACATCTTGGCTACGTAGCTGACCAGTTGCGAGGAGTTTTCCACGGAGATTCTGCCGATGAAGACGTCGCCGAGACCATCGCCGCCAGCTAACCAAGTGTAATGATAATCTTTGTAGGTCTCAAAAGTCGGCACGATCATGCTGCCGGTGATATCCCCGATCAAAACGATGTGTTCCGGTTTGTCCGTCCATGTGTTATAAGCGTTTTGGATATAGGTCTTGATCGCCGTATTGGTAGTGCCGGTGGTAGATGTGCTGGCGGAATAGACTTTGTAGCCCTTCTGCTTTTTCCAGTTGATATATTCGTTTACCTTGCCCTGATAGATCGTATCCGAATTGAAACCCCAGATCACTAACATCACAGGGTTTTGATAGACTGTATTCCGGGTGATCATCTCGTAATAATTTAGGATCAGCCCGCGGTAGATACTCTCAAAGCTGCGGGATATCTGAGTAGGAGGCTCGATCTCATTGATGGAGGGATTGCGGTCAAAACTGATCTGGATGTCCATGCTCTCATTGACGATGAGCTGTTTACTACTTTGATCGTATTGAAAGGGATAGATGTTGATGCTGACCACGCGAAAATCGCGGATCACCTTGGGCTCTGAAATCACAGACGAAGACGCGGGATAAAGCGCATCCGAATATCTGCCGGCGGTTCTTTCCCGCGAAAGCAGATCGTCAAAATCCAGCGTGACGCGGCTCCGGTTTGGGTTTGCGGTGCCCAAGGGGCTTAGGCTCGCTCCACCGCTATAGGGAATCGCGATCGTCGTCGTGAAAACCGGCAGGGTCTCCTCTTCGTCGATGAAGATATAATGAGCGTCTTTGACGCTGATCTTATGACGTGTTTCTCCGTTCTGGACGGTACTTTCCAATTTCCATTGGGGAAGCTCGAAACGCAGTTGGATCGAATCCGTCGAACTGCGTAAAATACTAAACTGTGTCTCTGACGGGATAGCTTGGGAAAACAGCGACAGTGATGTCGTCATCAACAAGACCACTAACAGGCCTATTGATCTGAGTACTTTCATTTAGGAACCTCGTAATCGTAAGGAATATTTGCTTTGTCTGTATATCATGCAATTTGCGGTGCAAACTTCTGATAAAGAGAGGGTGCTCATGCAATTTCAGAAATATTTCACACGTGGCAATGTTATTCGCACCGTCCAAAAGCAGGTCAAGAAAGACCTGAAGCCTTTTTCCTCTACGACACTCTCACTCTCACGGAATCTGCAATCCTCCGGTCCAGCACATAGCGCGCATCACCCACGGCAATAACGATATTCGGCTGCCCCGGATCGTTGCGTAACATGGATACGGACACTCCCATATACAAACCGCGCTCGATGATCCTGATGTCGTTGTTGCAGGTTACCATGGCGCTGCGCCCTTCGCCCAGTTCGCTCAAGCTTATGCAATCTCCGCGTTTGCATTTGCAATGACGGTGAGAATAGAGAAAGCGTCTGCCAAGCCGACGCAAACGGACGCGGTTACGACTTGAGAACATGATGATGTTCCTTGATGCCGAAATATTTGAGGCTCAGATAGAAGCCGGATCCAAGCAGCAAGCAGAAGCCAAGCCAGATGAACGACTGCGAGCTGAAACTGAGAATCTGATAGACGAGCGTTGCCAATATCCAGGCAAACACGGTCAGATACCCAAAAGCGAAGCTCATCCAGCGCCAGCCGTGTTCTTTTAAAAGCATTGCCAGAGTGGCGGCGCAGGGCGCATAGAGAAGCACGAAGACAAGATATGCAAGCACGGAAGGAATCCCGCCAAAACTTGATCGCATATTGTCCTGCGGCGATCCCTCTGCCCCACCGGAGCCTTCTTCCTGATATAGACCCTGCAAGGTGCCGACGATGGCTTCCTTGGCAAAGACCCCGCTGATCAATGCCACCGACGCCTGCCAGTTATCCGCTTTGATTCCCATGGGTTGCAGCAGCGGAGTGATGATCTTTCCTCCCAATTCGAGGACGTTGATATTTTTCTGACCGTCTTTCAAAGGATTGGGAATATAGATCCCCTGCAGGATCGTGACCGCCATGATCACGATCAGGATCGTCTTCCCCGCCCGGAGGATAAAATCCTTGAGCCGGTGCCAAGTGTGGAGCAGAATGGCGTTAAAAGTAGGAAAGTGATAGGGTGGCAGCTCCATGACAAAATTACCCGGTTGGGTTTTGAAGATCGTCTTTTTGAGCAGCAAACCAAAGACCATCGCCATCACCACTCCGAAAAGATAGAGCCCGAAGACCACGATGTCCGCGCGCCTGGGAAAGAACATCATCGCCAGAAACGTATAAACCGGCAGTTTCGCGCCGCAGGACATGAATGGCGTGAGCAGCGAGGCAAAGACGCGGTCGCGTTTGCTTTCCAGAGTTCGCGTCGCCATGATCGCCGGCACCGTGCATCCGAAACCCACCAAAAGCGGAATGAATGCCTTACCCGGCAAACCGATGCGGCGCATAAACTTATCTGCGATAAACGCCGCGCGTGCCATATATCCGCTATCCTCCAAAATGGACAGGCTTACGAAGATAAAAAAGATCGGCGGGATGAAGGTTCCGATCGTGGCTATCCCTCCCCCAAGAGCGTCGCTAAACAGGTATACCAGCCACTCCGGAATGATCGTCTGCCGCAGTAAAGCTCCCATTTGCTCCACAAATATCCAGCTCAAACCGCGATCAATCCATCCGATCAGTGGCTCGCTGAATCGCACCGCTAACAGAAAAACCAGATACATCACACCAAAGAATATCGGCATACCCCAGATCCCGCTGAGGGCAAGCTTGTCGATCCTATCCGAAAACGTATAGGTGTGCGTGCCCTGCCGCTTGACCACGTCTTTGACAAGTCCGCGGATAAATCCGTATCGGTCGTCCGCGATCACTGCCCCAGACGCTTGTCCGCGGTGTTTGGCGATAGACCGGATTTCTTTTTGTACAAGTTCCGTCATATTTTCAGGGATGTGTATTCCGATCTCGGGATCCTCTTCCACCAGCTTGAGTGCCAGCCAGCGTTTATGCAAAGGGCTGATCATATCTTCCGCCGAGTCTGGTGATATTCCGGATCTCGGAACAAAGACCTTGTCCAGAAGCTCTCGATCAAGCGTCTCGCCTTCCAAAGCGCTGATGATTTGGTTGAGATGAATCTCCACGACTTCGTCATAGCTAATTTTAGCGGGGAGTGTGGGATTCTGCAGATTCGCCTCGATTCTTTCCAAAAGATCATTTCCGTCAAAGCGTTTGTTCAGAATCAGGGGCATCACTTCAAAACCGAGATGGCTTATCAGGTGTTCCAGCTCAATCCCGATGCCATTCATTGCCGCGATATCCGTCATACTGAGCACCATCAGCATCGGCAAACCGAGCTCCATGAGCTGCACGCTGAGGTAAAGATTCCGCTCCAGATTGGAGGCATCGACGATGTTGATTACCAGATCGGGACTTTTTTGCAGGATGTAATGACGCGCCGCCTGCTCGTCCGGACTGTTGGCAGAAAGGGAATAAATGCCCGGAAGGTCGATCACTTCATAGCGTTTTCCCTGATAGAGATAGTAGCCCTGTTTGTGTTCGACCGTCACCCCCGGCCAGTTTCCCACCGTTTGCCGTGAGCTGGTCAAAGCGTTGAAAAGAGTAGTCTTGCCCACGTTTGGATTGCCGGCAAGGGCAATGATCGGATTCTGTTTGCTCATGTTCTATTGATTCTCATTCTCACTTGAGCGGCACTTCCAGCAAAGTCCGCTGATTTGCAGATTCAGATCTCCGATGGAAAAATGGATCGCCGCCGCGGATTGTTTCAAAGCGGGCATCACTTCCTGCAGATCTGTTTCCAAAACGGAGCCGCAGGAGGAACAAACCCAATGCACGTGACGCGGATGCCCAAAGATGTGTTCAAACATATCCCGCGCCTGGCTGCGCATGGAATGCTGGATCAAACCGGATTCCAAAAGCAGGGGCAGAGTGCGATAAACGGTCGCCCTCGATACATCCTGTGAAAGCTTTCTGATCCTTTCATACAAGCCCTCTGCATCGAAATGCCCATGCAGGGCAAAAACACTTTCCAGGATCAGCTTCCTGGTGCTGGTGAGTTTCAAACCCTTACGGCTGAGAAACCCGCTGAAAATAAGCTCATAATCTTGCATTATCCTATCCTTGATGAGAATGAGACGCAATTTTGTAGGAGTAGCCATTTCTGTCAAGAGAGAAATCGCGGGAGAGTGAGCTTGTCCGGGTGAACAGGTGAATATAAACCCTCAAGTAAAACTTCAAATTTGATCACCAAAACTTCAAATGGAGGGAAAGTGGGAATTATTATAGGCTGTTGCTGACGAGTTTTAATCACCAATTCTTCAAATTTAATCACCGTTTCTTCAAATTTGATCACCAAAACTTCAAGCTTTTATCACCGAAAGCTTCAAGCTTTTATCACCAATTCTTCAAATTTAATCACCAAAACTTCAAATAGGCTTTTTGTAAGCTATAAAAAAACCGTGGGGAGCACCGGGCGGTGTCCCCACGTCTCGGAGGGCATTCTATGTAGGGTCTGTAGGCTAATGAACATATACTTGAAGCCATTATTTATGTCAAGAAACATAATCGTATCTTTCTTATCATATTGTGCAGAAAGGACTTGACCACGGTTGCGATAGTTGTTGTGTAGAAACCATAAATCAACAGTCGGGTAACCGAGAAGGAGATCAAGATGACCAAGCAAAATCAGAAAGGCAAAGGCAAGGCAACGCTGGAGGAGATGGTGCAATCAGGCGGTCAGATCGTACTATTGAGAGAGGATGGCACTGAACAGGCAATCGAAGAGATTATCGATAATCAAACACCTACAACAGATGATCCATTCGCTAATGAGTTCCACTACAAGAGCTGGTGGAATCAGTTCCGGGGACCCTGGCTGCAGTCCGAGAAGATGACTATTGAAGAGATCAAGATCAAAGCCGATGATGCCTGGGAATGCAGTGATTACAAAGAAGTCATTAATCTGATGGCTGAGCTGATCTGCAGACTCGAACAGAAGTAGGTTCTTTATCTGACAAGATACCCGGTTCTGCCGGGTATCTTTCTTGGGCTGGTTTGGGTGATTAGTAGGGTAATGCCAGCAATTGATATTTAGCTGCGGGTGCACCGAAAAACTGTCCTATGCCTAAGGTAACGATTGTCTGAGTTCCCTCAAATTTGATGTCTGAGACAAACAGAAAACAGTTGCACTGGTTGGTCAGGATGATGTGTGGAATGGTCTCGTAGTCCTTATCCAGCCTGTGCGAGATAAGCGTATCTGATCTGAGATCGGCAGGGCTGCTCTGTGTTCTGTCACCCACTCCTCTATTCTGATCTTGAAGCTCATGAGCTATATTGGATAGTGTGAATGTGCTGAAACCTAAGTGTTGAGCCAAGACTGAACCGTTAGCAAGCTTATTTCCGGTTACTACTCCATTGAGAATGTGATTACCATAGATACAATCATTTTGCAGACCTCTGGCATCGAGTTTACCAACCGTGCAAGTTTTACCTGAGAATGAGCCATTGGGATCAACCTTGTTGTCCCAGATCTCATAGAAACCCCAGTCACGTTCTAAGAGGGTATCCGTTTCATAATAGCCTGAGCCGGATGGGTTCTCAAGAACCTTGATGCCGTTAGCAAAGGTGCCGCCGGGTCTGACCAGTCTGATGGTCACTCCGGTTAAGGGGATGCGGTTAGCTGCGCTCATGATGTAGTAGCTGATTCCAAATCTATACATGTCTGCTCCTTGTATTTATGGTGTTTATTATGTTATAGAAAGACGCTTTCGTTTTCGTCTAAGGTATGGATGTAATCAAAGCTGATGGTGGTGAGTTCGCCGGTGTATCTTGATTCCAGAGATACCTTAATCTTCTCGGGATACTCATGCAGATCATCAGGCATCTTAGGCAGTTGAGTGATGGTTACGGGAAACTGCCTGATTAATGTACCGAACATAGTGAACTCGATATAGAACTTGCCGGGAACAGTCAGGAAGTATAGAAAAGCGCTGTACTCTTCCGGTCTAAGCACCGCTTCGATGTTGATGGCATCTTCCCGATACGGTTCTCTTTGGTGTATATATGTGGGATCATAGGCATTCTTCTTCTCGATGCGGTATTTGAGTTTGGGAACATATTCCACCTGCCCGTTCTCGCAGGTATAGAAGCTATTGCCACTGCCGGTTCTGATCATGCGAAAGCCTTTCATATCAACCACGCCTTTACTTTGTATTCATCATTTGCATAGTTACGCTCCAGTTCGGTAATGGCATAGACCTTGGTCTTGATCCTGATCTTGGATTGGAGACTAAGGCTGTATTTGGACAATTGGTCTATTACGGCTTCAATGCTCCACTTGGAGTCATAGAAGTCCATCAGATAGGGCTGGATGATGCCTTGCAGTTGAGTGGTGTCTCCTGCCAGGATGTCGATGGTTTTGATATCCGGCTTTTCCTGATTGCCACGTTTTGAAAGAAAGGCTACGACATCGGTGTCCGCTATATCTATAATAGAAGTGGAGTAGGCATCCTTGTTCTTGAGAATGATTGAACCGGATGTATTGGTGAATACAGTGGCATTTAAGAGTATCAACATGGCCTGCAGAGCTTTCAAGTTATCGGTCTGCTCAGCCTGGTTGGTCTCGTAAGACTTGCCGGGCTGCAGTTTGGTAGGCATGATATTGCCATGAAAATGAGCTTCCACCCAGAGATTAACCGCGTGGCTGCTGCCATAGTTGCATTGACCCAAAGTGCCGGTACTGGTAAGTGTATTCAATTGGGCTTCTGAGATACCGTTATCATTAAAGAAGCTGAGCAGTTCATTATAGGCATTATCCAAAGAAGTGAGACTGTCCTCCCAGCCGGTCTTTTCGTCATACTCCTCTATCACGGGACAGATGTTGTTATAGAACTTGTATATCCTGCCCCGATAGCGACCCTGATATCTGGTGGTGGCAGGATTGGGATAGGTAGCTTGGATAATCTTTTTATAGGCAAAGATAAAAGTGATTTTGTTACTTGGCGTATCGACCCGGTAACCGTATTTCGGTGCCAGCCACCCGGAGCTATGATAGCTGTAAGTCCAACCACCGGGAGGATTAGGAAAGGCAAGCAAGTCGTCAAAGCCGACGTGGGCTATGGTTAGCATATTACCCGTGCTGATGTTAAGAGTGGGAATGGAGAACTGATTATTGTAAGGGATGGATATCGGAATAGTCTGCTGGATGTCCTGCAGAAAGTAACCGAGTAACCAGATGGGCTGATAACCTGCAGTCAGGCTGTAATAATGCGTCAGGTCGGAATAGACAGATAACAGCTTGATCTTATCATAACAGGTCAGTTTCAGGATACCAGTGCTGACGTCAAAGCTCAATTGCGAGGTATCGATTATCCCCGTAAAAAACAGAGCATTATCCCGATATACTTTCACTTCATAGTGGGAGATATACCGCTCATGCTCGTTGCTCCCGGACAGGATGTTGGCACTTAACCAAGTAGTCGGGAAACACTCAAAGATGAGTCGTTTAGGTTCCCGGCTGTAGTTGGATACGGTCTGCAGCTTATCAGCAGAGACCGACAGACTGATGATGGCTCGACTTGCAGCGGTATCAGTCAGACTGTGCTTTACCTGATTATAGTCAGAAGCATTGGTCTTACCTTGAATGAAGTCTATCCTAAATATGTTCATGCTTGACACAATCGGCTTAATATCAAGATTGAGTTACGAGGTAAAAATGAGCAGAAAAACCATTTATAGTGAGATCGAAAGTCCTTTGTCCTACGATGATTGGCAACCGGTATGTCCAATTGGGGAATATCGAATAATTTATCCAAATGAATATCCTCCATTGAGCCAGAGTAAATTATTAGCAAAAGCTCCCTGTGCCGTGGTTGCTTGTTCAGGTAGTTTAGGTTTTGTTTCGTATATTTTTCAATTGTACCGACCTGATCGTGAAAAGGGTAAGTATGTGATAGATGAGCACCAGTATGTTTGCTGTTATAACACAACAACTCGTGAGTCAGCATCTGGGTATATTCATCATGCTGATTATGCTGAACGCACCTATAGTATTGATCAGAAGATGGTAAGTTATTTAACGGGAAGTAGTAGCCTTCCAGTAATATTTCCAACCAAAGTTCCACCAACAAGTGGATCATTAGATGAGTTGAGGCAGTTAGGAAGAATAGACGGTCTCGATTTCTGTTATGAGTATGGGTATTCGCAATCAGTAAAAAAAGGAATTGTTGAGCCATTACCTATACCTCAGACCTGATCTGCTTACCGGTATCGGCAATCTCACTGACCCGCACAGGATCGTTAGACAGCGGATCGACATTGATCTCAATAATGGACTTGCTGTCTTTGATATTCTGCTTCATCTCAACAACCTGATCCCGCAAATCGCCCATAATATCCAAGAGCGCATTTATACTGCCATTGCTACTAATACTGCCACCTGAGCCGTAATATGAGCCGACACTGGCAGGCAGTGGGACACTCGGCATCTGCAGTCCGGCAAAGGCAAGCTTCACCTGACTAAGCGGTGCGAAGTTGAGGAAGTCGAATATGCCTCTGCCCAAGGTTTTTACTCTGTCCTTGGCAGTGATGTACTCGTCACCTTCGGCTTCGATGATGATCCCACCATTTTTATGGGAATTACCGATTAAGAGACCTCCGGTTGCTGCCTTGGGCGGTTCAGTGGATTGGATAACGGCGATATTGGCAAGTCCGGCGCCTATTGCTGCGGCTGCTGCAGTTACTGCCAGTCCGGGTCCTACTACGGGAATACCCACCATAGACTTATAGGCAGCGGTGGCAGAGGCGTATGTATCGATCATTGCTTGTCCGATTGCCAGGGTTTTCCAGAGCGCAAAGCCTTTCTTGCCGAAGATCTCGGATGCTTTGGCAAGGTCTCGCATGATCTGTTGAGCACCCTGCAGGTTCCGCATCTCATAGTCATTTCTAATCCGAGCCTTGGCTGCTTCACTCTGAACCGTGATCTGCTGCTCGGTAAGACCTGCTGCGATGAGTTTATCCTTCTTCTTGGCATAGTAGTTGTCAATGGCATCCAGCTCGGCTTGATAGGTATTGCCTGCTAAATCCAGACTCCTCTGAGCAAACTCATAGCGTGTATCTTCCAATTCCTGAGCCTTGCGTTTCTCTTCCTCGGCAATCCGCTGCTTTTCCTTCTGCTCAATCTCAGCCTGACGAACTCTTTGAGCAGAAGCATCAGCCTCCACCTTAGTAATCTCTTTGGCATAGTAACTGCTGATATTGGTAAGAACAGTCTCAGATGCATTGAGTGATCTGGCTTTCTCCAACTCGGCATCCCGCTGGATTGACAGTTCCCGTTGCCTGCGAGCCACCGCATCATCTATGGACAGGGTGTCATACTTCTGTTGAAGTGATTGCAGAGCATCGAGGTCTCTTTGCTTGGCTTGGACAAGCTGCTGTTCAAATCCCTTGATACGTTCCAGAGTGGATATCTGCTCATCGGCATTCAGGGCAGTTACGGCTCCCAGTGCTTTATAATGCTGTTTGGTGTATTCGAGTTTATACTCAAGCAGTGCTATACCGGTTAAGGTAGCCTCGGTCTCGATCCTCACCTTTTCTTTGTTGAACTCGGCTCTGGCTTTGCTGTCCTCAACCGCTATCTTTTTAGCTAACTCAGCCGCTTCAATGGTGCGCTCTTTCTGCCTGTCGAAGTAATCGGAACTGACGATAACCAGACCGGTCTGCATCTTCTTGACCGTATCCTCATAGTCAGCCATCTCCTTCTTGATCTCACCCAATCTTCGTTTAGCTTCTGCATAGTCGATGCTAAAGGCGATCTCCCGATGCTTGGCGACTAAGGACTCCACACTTACCGCTGTCTTATCCACCGAATCCTTATACTCATCTTGCGTTTCCATTGCTGCTTGATTGGCTAATTGTGTGGAAGCATAGGCAAAGCCGAGTCCGGCAACCGCTCCCACCGCCAGACCGATAATCCCGGCAACGGGATTGATGGCTATCTTCAAAGCATGATAAGCAGCAGTCAGAGTGATCACTGCTGTGGTCACAGTTCCTATCACAGGTATGGCAATTAGCAGACCGGTAACAAAGCCTTTCATAATGGGAGATAGGTTCTGATAGCCTTCCATCAACCAGCGCAGACCCTGAAGCAGAGGAGTGATCAGAACATTGAGCATATCACCGATCGTCTCTTTGATATCTCCCCAGGCATTGGCATTCTGCAAACGCAGATCAGCCAGAGCGATAGCTGTACCGCCATAGTCCTCGCCAAGTTTCTCCACCAGATAGGATACACCTTCAGTCTTGAGCCGGGTATCATCAAGCTCAATGCCATAGCGACCAAGCATTTCAGTATGTCCATTCAGAGCCCGACCCATGAGATCAAAGGCACTCTCCACACTCATCCCGGTGGCTTTATTGGCTTCGGTAAAGTCCAGCAGCAGTGGCACAAGCTGTTGTATCTCATCCTTGTTCAGTTTGAAGGTCTGCGAGAGTTTGGACATCAGAGCCAGCAGTTGATCATCTTCGAAGTTGGTCAATGACTGCATGGCAGAGGCAAACTCTCCCATCACAGCAGCAGCTTCACCGAAGGCTATCTTAGCCAAAGTAACCGCTTGTCTCTGAGCCAGTGATGCATCCAACAATCCATTCATAGAACGCACCAGACCACCGACCACCTGGATCACTCCATCGACTGCAATCTTCACATCACGAATGGTAGCCAGAGCCTGTTCTGCCGATATCTTAACCGCAGCAGGTTTCTCCACCACAGACTGGGTGGACTCCGCCTCCTGCTTGATTTCAGCAAGCTTGAGATTGGCATCGTCAGTGACGAGGATGAGTTTGAAAGTTAGGTCAGGCATAAACTCCTATTGAAAAATCAATTGACAATTTGTGATACTTCAAAAAGTAAGTTCAAAAAAATCACATGGAGATTACATGCTTAAAAAAGGTGACCAAATGGACTACTTCATTATTGAAGTAGGTGGAATTCGTTATGACATTAGTGGATATTGTTGGCTCGATGATTCTGATTCTGATACTGTTGTTGAACATGATATGTGGGTTCATCAAAATGGTAGACCGGTTAATCCGATTATTCCGGTTTTCAAGATGGATGACCTTGCTTTGATGAACTTGCAAGTGGCAAGCAACAGTGTAAAAATAAGTATGCTGCAAGACTTAGTTGATAAGGCTTTTGGGACTACTAATACGCAGTTCATAGTAATTCAATAATTCCTAATCAGCAGCTCAGTCTCAGTCTGGAACGCACCGGAGACGGTGTATTGCGCTTCGACTTCATCAATGGTGAAGCCTTGGTAGAGTGTGCGGATGTAAGGGTCGTTGTTGTAGGATAGCAGGAACTTCCCATTGATGTTCTTAAGTGCGGCTGCAAGCTCTTCATGCTTAGTGAAGGCATCTGCGTCTTCTCTATCGTATAAATGCTCCTTTGTATAGTAGGGTGGATCGAGGTAAAAGAAGGTGTTGGGTGTATCAAAGCGGGCGATGATCTTCTCAAAGTCCTGCTTTTCGATAATCACCTGCTTGAGCCGTTCCGAGGCTGCTTTCACCTTCTCCAGATTACGCAGAGGCATATACTTGTAACCCTGCATGATGCAGAAGTTCTTTGATCTTGAGCCGTAGGAACAGGACAACTGGAAGTAGAAACGGATGGCTCGTTCCAGTTCCGTTTTAGGTGGGTGTGCTGCGAAACTGTCGAACATCTCTCTGGATACGAGGTATTGATTAAGTTCGGTCACAAACGCTTCAGGGTGCTGTTTGACATACTTCCAGAAGTTCACCAGATCACCATTGATATCGTTAAAGACTTCTGTGTATCTGCTCTTAGGGTTGGTCTGCCAGTCTTCCTTCTTAGGTGACTTCCCGAATAGTATCCAGGCAGCGCCGCCAAAGACTTCACAGTAGATGTCATGTTTGGGGATGAGCGGCAGTATCTTCTTTCGTAAGAGACGCTTGCCACCCACCCAGGAGATAATGCTGTTCACGATATCCCCCTGATGTCTCTGGTTGGTTTGGCTGTGGGCTTGGCTTTCGCTGTTTCTTTATCAGTCTCTTTCATCTCGAAGTTGGCGATGATCACTTCATTGAACTCACTCTTACCTTCTTTACGGTTGATGCCTTTGGTACGGGTTACGTGCTTGATGTCATAACCTTTGTACAGCTTTAGAACGTCAGGATTGTCGTCATAGCTGAGGATAAAGCGTCCTTTGATACTCTTCAGGATATCTCGCAGGGCTTCGTGACTGAACTGCTTGGAGTTCTCATAGGTGTAACCCAGCATGTAGGGTGGATCGCAGTAAAAGAAGTTGCTCTTGGTATCATACTTCTCTATCACCTTCTCATAGGAGAGGTTCTCGATGATGACCATGTCTAAGCGCTTGTGCAGTTCTTTGATGCGCTCCAGACGGTTATACATGCTGGAGGTGCCCCGCTTCTGAGAAGTGCCGAAGCTATCGCCTTTTGAGCCAAAGCTACGGGTGATCAGGAACATGAACCTGGCTGCTCTCTGTATCTCGGTTAAGCCTTCCTGTTTGAGGATGTCACCAAAGAGCTTACGGCTGGCAACCAGAAAGTCCAGTTCTTTGATCAGCTCATCCGGGTGATACTTCACTTGTAGAAAGAGATTTACGAGCCGGTAGTCGAGATCGTTATAGACTTCCAGATCACCCCACTTGTCTTTGAACAGCAGCATCCAGGCTGCACCACCGAAGGGCTCGATGTAGCCCTGAATGTCCTTGGGAACGTATTGCGAGATAGTTTTGCGGAGGAGGCGTTTGCCTCCGATCCAGCCGATCAGTGCATCCATTAGATGTCTCCTTTCATACTTGTCAGACAGAGCCGCAGATAGAGCTCCGGCAGGGTGAGATTAGCGAAGTCCTCAGTGGTGAAGCCAAGCTTACGCATAATCATTTCGAAGCTCTCGTAGGGGTAGCGGGGTTGGGAGCGGGGATCACCGCTAATCCGAAACTCCCGAGCCAACTTCTGAACCTCTCTTTGCTGGCTCTGATATAGACAAAAAAAGCAGAGATATACTCCAGTGCTTCCAAGGCATCCATCTCGGTAGGGTCTTGGTTAGATAGTATCTTGATCAGTTCTTTATCCGCTTCCGAATCACTGATCAGTTCCAGTAACTCGACCTCTGAAACATTGGCGACCTTGCCGGAGAGGAAGTCTTCCAGCTTGGCTTTCAGGGTCTGGTTCGAGATAGTCAGGCAGAGGATCTGCCTGAGTTGATTATAGGTCAGTTTAGGTTCTTTGATCATAGTGATTCCTTGTTTTAGTTATTTGTTTTACCTTTAATTGGGACTGAAGAACATCTTGATGGCAACGCCGATCAGCATGAAGAATTGGGAGGAGGAGACGACCAAGAGCAGCTTCATGTTCGTCTCCACTCTCGCCATTCTGGTTACGAGTGAGTTATTGCTGTTACCATTGCCATAGATCTCTTCGTGGACGCTGTCAATTTTATCACGTATCTCGGGTTTGCATTGGCAGACAGGCAATTCCACTGCTTCTGATGTTTCAGGCGTTGCTTTTTTGCGTGGCATATAAGCTGCTTAAACGAGTCCTTTGATGAGATATACTCTACCGGAGCTGCTGCCGGAGTACTCGGTGGAAATGACGACCGACCACAGTCCATCCGCTTCTCCGCTCCATTCAATTACCCAGCGCATACCATTAAAGATAGTGGCGCGTTCCCGTTCTTTGTTTACCGCGACAATAGTGATTTCGGTTCCGCTGAACAACGCGCCCTCGAAATAGTCCTTTTGCTTGGCGGAGATACCGGAGATGACAAACTCAACGGTATTGGTACGCTTGCCGGGCAGCAGGTAGTTGCGGGTCTTGAGCTTGGTTATCTTGCTATCCGTTTTCCCGGGCTTTTCGGCGAGTTCGCCAAGCTGTTTGAGAAAGGTGTTCAGCTCGGTTGCCATGCTTGTTTTAGTGGCGTACTTGGTGCCGACTTCCGCTGCGGTGTAGCTTCCCAAACCGTAGAAGATATCATCGGCGATATAAGTGTCGATTAGCGCACTATAGAGCAAATCACTTGCAGTCGTCCCGCTCGGATAGGTTGGCACGGTTAAGGGTGGCATTAGAACACTCCCTTGATGGCTTTACCGATACTGAACAGCCATTTACGGTTATGGAAGACATACTCGATTGCTCCCCCGATCGTGCCAAATATCTTCATTACGAGGTTGGTCTGATTGGATGGAAGGCTCTTGGTGGCTCTCTCGACCGCCAACTGCTTCTTGGCATAGTCATCGAGGTCCTTGGTGGCAGGGTTGATCTTGATATCCTGGATGATATCGAGGATGATAGCCAGTGCGGAGTTGATCTTGGTCTTATCCAAGGTCTTACCCGTTACCTTGAAGATGATCCAGACGATCAGGGTGGTGATAAGCCCTAAGATGAAGGCTTGATTGGCAATGATGAAGTCCATTGATACTCCTTTAATCTATTGTTGTTTGTGGTTAGGTGGTTAACTTGAAGACTTTCACGAAGCCGGAGATGTAGGTAATGCCGGGACGGATACGGATGTACCAGTGGTACTTCCAGTCCGCGCCATGGTGCTCGACCTTGAGTTCGGCATCAGTTCTGTATCCGATGATGATGAACTTGGGCAGTCCGCCGATGATATAGTCATCAGTCATGAGACGGGGCTTTACGGGGATACCGGCAAAGGACACGTTGCCACCTTCAAGCAGCAGACGGTCTCCGGCTCCGGTCTCACGTTTAGCGAGTTCGGCTCTGATACGGATCAGGTCTTTCTGGCTGACATAGAACTTGAAGTTCTCCTGCTCTTCCAGCATCTCATCCGAGAAAGCCAGCAGAGCTGCTTCAAAACGCTTTGCCCAGTCGGTATAGGTGGTCTTGGAGAGGTTGGTGACATCGGTGGCTGTGGTAGCGAGCTTGATCACTCCATCCAGTCCCTTCAGCTTGGCAGTGGCAGAGACACGATCACCCTTGAAGATGAGAAGACGGATAGCCTTCTCGGTCTTCTTGGCGATGTGGTTCTCTACATAGGCACCGAAGGCATCCTCACCGTACTTGTCCTTATAGAACTCGACCACGTCTCTGCCTAAGGTGAACTCGGCATTGAGTATCCCGGTGGGGACAGAGAGGTCAGCAGTGGCTACAGTCTGAGCAGTAAGCGCACCATCCAGGCTGGTCTTGAATACCAGGTCATCGATCAGTCCGGCATCGATCTTCTCGTCCTTGAGGAGTGGGATGATCGAGATATCGGAGAGGGTATCACCGGGCTGGCTACCAATCACTTCATCGATAAACAGAGAAGTGGTATTGGCATTGAGGATGTTCATGGCTTTGCCGGAGTCGACATCGGAGATGCCTTTGTAGATCTCCCGGTGCGAAGCCTTGACCACGATCTTGTTACCATCGATCATGACTTCTTTATCCGCATTCATCTGATTGCCATCCGGTTCACCCGGTATGCTCTTGGAGATGGCTCGGGTCATGGTGACTGAGAGGTCTTTCAGGCTCTTCTCGATGCTCTTAATGGCTTCCGAGACGATCACGGTGCCACTGCTCTTCTCTAGTTCAGTGATGCGATCTGTGATGGCTGTGATGCCTTTCTGCATCTCGCTGTTGTTGTTTAGTTCCGCAACCTTGCGCAGGCTGCCCAGTTCGTTCTTGATCTCGGCCAGGCTGGCTTCGGTACCACTGTAATCATCAGCTCTGCCATAGATAGAGACACCATTGAACTCGCCTTTCTCGACCTTCTGCCAGAGCTCACTCTGCAGGTTTTCGCATTTGAGGACTTGTACCCAAGAGCCGACCTTGGCATCGGGGAAATGCTCCCGGTCACTGGTCTTGAGAAGGTAGTTTTCCACTACGGTAAACTCCGGTACGGGCTGCATGTTGTGGTTCACATCGCACTTGCCGACTAAGCCGTGCTTGGCAAAGTGATCACAGGACTTTTGAATCTCTTCCCGGGTGTAATAGTCACCCTGGCTGTCATGGATGTTGGGTTCCATCAGAGTGACGTATAGACGTCCCTGAGTGCCACTCGTTTCACTCTTGAACTTGGTGGAGTTGATCTTGTGTTCAAAGCTCCGTCCAGAAGCATTCTTGACCACAAAGCCTTTCTGGTTAGCCGGGTTCATCTCGTCAAAGAGGAGCGAGACCAGCTCGACTTCCACATTACGTAGTTCGCCCTTCTTGACGATCCTGCTCTTAGTTCCGAAGATATTCACTGTACCTCCTTAGGGTTAGTGATTGGTTGATT
>JAUYAR010000163.1 GCA_030693415.1 Candidatus Cloacimonadaceae bacterium
GCGGAAGGCAGGCAGAGGATCTGGGATGTCTCTGATCCAGCGGTAAACACTGGAGCGATCGACCCTGAGCACATCGGCTATCTCATCAGTCCGGTAGTTGCGGTCATCATTAAAAACATTCATCGTTTCTATTACCTCGGCTGTATTGGTATTCATAGATGCCATTATTCATTCTCCCATATTTCTTTCAAATAAGCATGCATAACGCTGCCACTCTTTCTTATCTTATAGCGCTGTGAAGTTGAGCACGATCAATTTATATTCGCCATGCTCGTCTCTTTCGTAAAAGGAAACGTACTGCTTTGTCGAGACTACCTGTATCGCTTTGTCGATCAGTTCCATAGCCTCTTTCCAGGTGGGGTCTTTGATGTTATACTTACGCAGTGCTAGAATACGGAACTTAGCAATCTCGCCCTTCTTATCAACTTGGAAGGCTTCGTTGATAATAGCACGTAGATTAACGTTGGAGTCGGTTGTCCAGGCTTTGATGCACTCGTCTATCTTCTGCTTGGCGAGCTGAAGCTCCAGACCGAACTCAAGACGCTCTTTGAAGCGGATATCGATCTTGTACTTGCCGTCGAAGCTGGTGAATCCGGCATTGCCTTTCCACTCCAAGCCGCTCTTCTTGGCCACGAACTCGAGATAGCTTTCAACCTCGGCATAGAGCTTGATCTTGTCGGATATAATGCGTTTTTGAAGCCGCAGTACCCGATCAAGGGTGTTGTTGACTACAGTATCCTGTTTGAGCATCTCGGACTTGATTACAGAGACCGGGATGGCTCGACCTTGAGCATCAATCTTGGTGCGTTCTGTGGTCGCTTTCGCTTTGGGGGTGTTCTTGGTTTCCATTAGAGTTCTCCTTATGCTGATTTTCTGTTCTATTTGTTTTGCTTTCATTTTCTTGTTCATTTTCTTGTTTCGGCGCTTGCATTTTGATGTAGTTCTGGAGCATGGCGATAACCGCTCTACGCTCCGGTTTATTGAGTAGATTCCAGTGGCTCTTTTTGTAATGTTTGAGCATAAATGCCCGCAGATCGGAATCAGTCCACCCTGCCTGCTTCATGAGCGAGAACATGTATTTGCCTTGCTTGTCGAAGGTGAATTCGTAAGGGCGACCATGCTTACGATAACTGATCATGATTGACTTCAGCTCCAGGAGACGCTCTTCCGGCAATGCCGAGAGCGATTCTCCGAAGCCGAGACCATTCATGACGTATTTGAAGCCATCAAGCGGCCAGTGAAACTTCTTGACCCGGATGGCATGTATTTGTTGTCGTAGTTGTCGTTCCCGTAGTTCCTGTGTCATAGAATGCCTCACTTAAGATTATTGACTGGTATATCGGTTCATTAGAAATGTGTTGAAGTCTTGGAATGCATAAAAATCAGATTCCCTGTACTCTTTCCATGCTTGAAAGAGTAATTCACTTTTGGCTTTTTCAGCTTCTGCATGTTTGCGTTTCTCAACTCTCTCAGCCTGCCGTTGAAGCCAGATACGATGCCGGGTTTCCTTTTCTTCAGCTCTTTTTTGCTTTTCATTGTCACTCAGCTTGGGGCGTAGATCACCCAGAGCCCCGGGGATTATGATCATACCAATAAAATTTATCTTTCCACGGTTTAACACTGTATAGGCATTATTACAAAGCCCTATCATCTCAAGCGATGCCATCGCTTCCATATACACGAATACCCACTGGCGACTTCTCCCGAAGGCATTGGCTATGGCTCGGACCGACTTGTATTGACCCTGCTCGATCAGATCGAGTAGAGCGGTGGCTGCCGCTGGATCGAATCTCCAGTCACCTTTTTTGTTATATCCAACCACTGGATTATAGCGGTTATTTCGCACAAAGATGCCATCCTCCGGCGAGATCAGTTTGATAGTCAGATCACTATAGAGTTTATCCAATATCGGCGCTACAAGGCTGATATCCAAAGCTGTCATTTCCGCTGCCAACTCCGCCGTGAAGGGATGATTGTAGAGGTTGACGAAGTTCAGTACCAATTCGTTTGGGTTCATAATGCTGTGCTCAAGTCGATATCGGAGACTGCGATATCCGGTTGCTTCTTGTGCTCGTTCTCGATGATGTACATCACCTTCATAGCTTTGCGCAGGTTGCCGCAGCAGTTGAAGTCGATCTTTTCGATCACCTCAGGAGTCACTTCGATATCCATGACCTCTCTGGCGACAAGTTCAATATCATGCTTGGAGATCTGCTGGAACTCGTAGAAGGAATTGCATCGGTCGAAATAATGGGCATTGATCTGCGCCAGTCTGTCCATTGCGTTCTGCATGCCTACCAGGATAACCACGGTCAGAGTCTCGTCCACGATGTCACGGATAGCGCCTAAGAGCTTTTCATGCGAGAAGGAATAGTCGATCTCATCGATCACGATTACCGTATCTTTGTGATCCTCAAGTATTCGCAGGATGAAATGCAGCAGGTTATTGGCAGTGCCGGAGGGGATAAAGGTTCCCATCCTGAACTTGGTGTATAAAGCGCTGAGCAAGGACACCATAAAGGACTTGGGCGTGGTCGTGGATTCCAGTCGGAGGTAGATGTATCCTCTCTGGAAGGCCATGCGCTGAGCATAAGTGGTCTTGCCGAGACCGGGGCGTCCATAGAGCAGTCCCAGTCCCACCATTTCCATTTTGGGTCGGTTGAGCAGGAAGGTGATGCAGTCATCCGCTTCCACTACATTGGTTATTGCCACAAGTTTGTTCTGTTTCAAGCTATCCTCCTTTATCTGATGCCCGCACGCTTGAGCATTTCCTCAAAGCTTTTAGGCTTGGGTTTGTTTACTGTATCCTGCTCCTCCGCAAGCTGTGGTAGCGGAAGTGATTCTATCGTATCAGGATGGTGGACTGGTATATCCGGCTTGATGGGTTCAAGCTTTGGCAGTGATTTGACCATCTGCTTTTCCATTGTATTGATCGCTTGGTCTCGGCTCTGCTTAGGCGGCTCGATCATTGCCGGCTGCTTGAAGATGGGATTGGTATCCGGGGCTATGGCTTTGCGCATTGGAACCATCAGCCTATCGACCGCGATCTGAGTCTGCCTGACTAGAGTCTTGGTCTTGCGTTCAGTGTTCCGCTGCAGCTTCTTGATCTCGGTGTATTCCTTATTCAGTTCTTTGAATGAGGTGGGCTGATCTTCTGCGAGTTGGATCATCGGATGCTGAGTCCGGCGCAGCTCTGCCTGGCAGAGGTACTTATCATTCTTGTCAAAAACCAGTATCCATCTGGCATCCCCGAGATCGTATCTGATTACCACGTCCTTGCCGATATGATTGACCAGTTCAACATCCCAGTAGAGCAGCTTATCGATGATGATGCCATTGTTGCGGATGCGTTTGCGCTCCACACTGAGCATCAGGTTATTGAGCTTGCCGGGTACAACTAAGCGGTCTGCCGGCAGCTTGGATGAACTGAATACCTGCCAGGGTGTCTTGCCTCCCAGTCCGGAGTGATGATTTTCTCCATAGATGTGCCGTATATAGAAGGCGATCATCTGCATCGTCTCTTCAATCGTGGGAGGATGAGCTTCGAACAGTTTCCTTGCCCACTTCTCGTTACGCATCAGCGGAGCGGGTTTATCATCTATGCAGGAGCCCCGGAAGGATGAGATGAACCTTTCAAACTGCTCCTGGAAGGTTTTAAAGAACCGCTCAATCGGTTTGGCTTTGGCATTATAGCTCTTGGCAAAGACCACATTGATCCCGAGCCTGGGGAAGATGCCACCCAACTCCAGCTCCAGATCATGCTCCTCCCACTTCTCATGGAAGAGCTTGCTCTTGAAGGCTTTGCCGTTATCCAGATAAATACGCTTCGGCAATGCACCCCAGTTCAGAAAGCCGTTTCTGAATGCCACTTGGATGTGATGGCTGTCTTCGGTGAAGGCAAGTGATGCTCCCACCGGATAGCGGCTTGCCCAGTCGAAGACCATGATCATAGTCATGCGTTGCGCCTTCCCGGTCTTAGGATTCATGATATCAAAAGCCAGGTTATGCCCATCGGCAACCCAAACATCTCCCACATTCAGTAGACTGGCATCTCGGATAATGGTCTTGACGATGCTCTCGGCTACTGCTTTGCTGCCGCTACGGGCTTGAGTCCAGATGGCTTTATTATTGAGTTCCCAGTCAATGCACCAGCGTTTTAGAGTGGGAATGCTACTGGGAGATTCAAGCACTTCCATCCGGTCTGCGTCTTTCAAGCTGCTGATGGCGGAGCCGACCTTGATGTTATTGGGATTGAGCAGTAAGTTGAGCAGGTAGTTCTGTTCAATATAGGTGACTTTACGACCTCTGAGCTGGTTCTTGTTCTTATGTACCAGCGAGAACATGTCCCGATTGTTTTCCAGATAGCGTTCCAACCACAAGCGCAGGCATCTTTCATTACGTCTACCTAATAGCCCGTATAGCTCTGAGATCAGCTCTTTTCTATTGTAATCCTCAGTTATCCGCTTCCACTCCTCAACTCTGGACGCACATTGTTCCAACCGATAGAGCACGGTCGAGCAGAACTGACCATAGAGCCTGGCTTCGTTTTCATACTTGTATGGGATATTATCAGGAGGAGTGAGATCGAGAAAGTCCGACTGGCTGCGTTCTTTGAAGGCAGGTCCTTTAACCGGAACCGGCATCCCGATATCATCGGCAATCCAGTCGAAATCTTCATCAGGATCACAATCTGCTTGCGGTGTCCGATCTATCACTGCCATATTGGTCGTGATACTCTGTAAAGTATCATCCGGTTGCTTATCGGTGCCCATGATATAGTTGTGATAGAAATGGGCATACTCCGAGGAGGTGACGTTATAGAAGCTCATCTGAACCTCCATTTTCGCCATCAACCGGTGTATATCCATAGATCAGGGCACTGACTAATAACTTGCCGTCCACTTCAATCTCGGCTTCCACAAACTCACTCGGTATGACATATTGAGTGTCACACCGGGCAATTTCCAGATCATAGAGTTCCGGGTTGGTTAAGGCGAAGGTCTTATTGATCTTCCGCATCCCGGACTTTACGTACTGTTTGTGTGTCTTCAGCTGCTTTTCATTGATGTATCGCCAGACTGTCCTATTTGAACAACCCTTGAGTTCTCCCACCCGTTCTATGGTAAGCCAGATCGCCGTAATCTTCTTTTTGCTCATTCTCAATCCCATTATGTAGATTCCACCTTGAATAACCGTCGCTGTGACAAATTTGGCTCTTTTTGATGTCACACCGAGCAAATCTCTGTTTGTCACACCGACGCTCGGTGTGACATGCTCCTTAATCTCTCTCGTTATTAGCTTTAACTGCTGCCATTCCCGTTTGGGCTTCGGTGTGACACGTGTCACACCGAGTATTTTGTCACACCGAGCACTTTTTTGCACTCGTCTGCATGCCTCGTAAGTGGTCGCTTTCATAAGCGCCTCCCTTATTTAGTATTGTGGTGCTACTGCACACAATAGCAATAACTTGGGAAGTCCTTTCTGCTAAATCGGGAACTTAGTTTTTTTTCTGAACACCGGCGGAAGAATCCGCCGCCTAATCACACTATTTTAGATTTGTCTTGACACAACAACTTGGTGCTTATATGTTGTTCACAGATGCACAATGATACCCATACAGTAATTGTCAAGCAGAAATAAAGCCCCAAAGGGGGAACAGTGGACAAAATGACCATAGGTGACCGTATCCAAACCCTTATCAAATCAATGAAATTGAAGCAGTGGGAATTTGCCGAAAAATTCGGTGTTTCTAAGAACTCAATCATCCGCTATAAGACGAATGATCGCTTCCCCGACTCCGAATTTCTGCTCAAATTGGCAGACGAAAAGGTGAACATCAACTGGGTTTTGAAGGGTGAAGGACCGATGCTGATCCCAGGTCCCTGGGAGCAAGACAACTCCATCAAACGCAACCAGCGGTATCAGATTGTCGGAGGCAGACAGCTACTAATTGATGAATTTGGAGATACTTACATTCGCTCCGCAGTTTTCCCAATCTTGGCGGAAATTTCCGCCGGAACAGCCTCCGAAGCGATTGAGGAGAAGGACAGCCGCAAACAGATTGAAATACCAGATAGTTACATCCCCAGAGGCGCTTCTCAGTACATGGCATTCTTAGTCAGAGGCAGCAGCATGGCTCCGCAGATCAGAAATGAAGATATCGTATTGATCTACAAGACGATAGACTGGGATTGGGCGGATGGTCAAATCTGTGCCGTGAGAGTGGATGGAGGGATCACTCTGAAACGTGTAAAGTTAGATCACAAGAGGGCTACGCTGGTACTCGAACCCCTTAAATCAGACTTTAATACTCTTATCTTAGACGAGGATCAGACGAGGGACGTTTTTCTGATCGGCACACTTGCAGTCCAACTGCGCCTTTGTGGAACTGACCTAATTTACTGATAAACAAGGATTTCCGAAACCAGTCCAAAAACAGTCCAAATTTGCAATAATCTTGATCCAAACAAGTCCATAAACGTCCAAAGCTCGGTGTGACACAGTCTAAATCATATCCTATCTAAATAACCACCAATCAAAGCCTTATCCCCTCATGTCACACCGACGCCCATTTGCAAAATTGGGTGACTCTTTACAATTCTCCAAGTGCTCTGGTAAAGCAACGTAGAATGGTGATGGTTTTTGAACAGTCTCCATACCTTTCCACCCCTCCCCCCAAAAAGCAGCTTGACAATCTGAGGCATAGTAAAAGTATAGCAATCTCGAGAATTATGATATGGAGAGATAATGCGCGTGCTGGACTTATGCCTGAAGAAATTGCATAACTATCTGCGGGAAAAGCAGTTGGTCAAAGCCGGAGACAAAGTGCTGATCGGCATTTCCGGAGGTGCGGATTCGATGGCTATGGCATATCTATTTTCGCGAGTGCGTTCTCTCATGCATATTACTTTGTTAGCGGTGCATATCAATCATCAATTGCGGGGAGAGGAAAGCGACCTGGATGAAGACTTCGTCAAAGGGTTTTGCTTGGATTTGAATCTTCCTTTGATCGTGCGCAGGATCAAGCTTGCCGGCGGTGGAGACCTTGAAAACCGCGCCCGGGTAAAACGCTTTGAAGTCTTCCATCAGCTTTTGGATATCTATCGCTTTGATCGGATCGCGCTGGCGCATCACAAAAACGATCAGGCGGAAACGATGTTGATGAACCTTATGCGCGGAGCCGGGATCAACGGATTGGCGGGGATCAAACCCAAGAGTGGCGCCGTCGTTCATCCGATGCTTTGCTTTGGCAAAGAGGAGATTCTGGAGCTTTTGAGCGATGAGTTGATCCCCTGGCGGGAAGATAGCACAAACCGGGATTCCAGCCATCGCAGAAACTTTATCCGAGGCGAGATCTTGCCGCTCTTGAGTGAAAAGATCAATCCCCGTCTGGTGGAAAATCTTGCCATGCAAGCGGAGATATTCCAAGCCGCGGAGGAACTACTCAAAGCGCGCAGCATCAAACATTTGAAGAGAATCAACATCGAACAGGGAAGCGGCAGGCTGGTGCTCAACATTCTGCAGCTCATGGCTTTAAACTCGATCGAACGCTATTATCTTTTACGGCTTGCATATTCAAGTTTAAGCGGGAACGAGGCAGATTTCTTTCGCCACAGCTATGCTTCCATCATCGCGCTTTTGGATTCCAAGGGCTCAAAAGAGCTTTCCCTGGCGCATGGCGTGATCGTGAGAAAGCAATACCAAGAGCTGCACCTAACGCTGGAGACCGGAGATGAAAAACACGACGAAGAACCGCTCATTGTGGAAGAAGACCGGACGCGTGTAGTCTATCTGGATCATCGTTTCAGCTTCAAACACCTGCGGGTTCTGCCTCGCGTAGGTGAATATGACAAAAACGTCATCGTTCTGGACTCGGACAAAATCAGCTTTCCCATCCAGATCAGATCCCGCAAGCCGGGCGATCGCTTTCAACCTACCGGTATGACGGGTTTTAAAAAACTCAAGGACTTTTTTATTGACGAAAAAGTCCCCAAATATGAACGGGATAACATACCCGTCTTTGATGACGGGGAAAAGATAATCTGGATCGCGGGCTATCGCGTTGATCAGCGAGTTTGCGTCGATGAACACAGCAGCAGGTTTTTGCAGATCGTGGCGGAGCCCGTTCACGAAAAGCCAAAACGTGCCGCAAGCAGAAAAAAAGACTCTGGAGGAGACCATGGATCAAATGAATTGTGACATCTCGGCAGTGCTGTTTGACGAATATAAAATTCAGACCCGCATCCGCGAGATCGGTTTGGAGATTTCCACCGAATACAAAGGCAGAAATCCCGTGTTGATCGGCATTCTCAAAGGCGGATTCGTGTTTTTGGCGGATCTGGTGCGCAGCATCACCATTCCCATCGAAATAGATTTTCTGGCGATCTCGAGCTATGGCGCTGGAACCACCACCTCAGGCGTGGTCAAGATCCGTAAGGATATCGATTGCGATGTTTCCGGTCGCGACGTCATCATCGTTGAAGACATCGTGGATTCCGGGCTTTCGTTGCAATATATCAAGGATTACATCTGGAAGCATGAACCCCGCACCCTTCGCACCTGCGTGTTGCTGGATAAACCCAAGGCACACAAGCTGGAAGTGACATTTGACTATACCGGTTTCGAGATCGGCAACGAATTCGTGGTCGGTTATGGCTTGGATTTTAACGAAAAATACCGCAACCTGCCCTATATCGGCATTCTCAAGGAAGAGCTTTATTCATGAACTTTAGAATTGATAAACCATTGGGAGGCATCCGTTTGCGGATGCTTGTTCCGCTACTGATTTTGATGCTGACTATCGGCATTGTTTATGGCGAAACCGCTGTCGCGGAAAGCCTTGCGCCTCCTGTGTCAAGCGATGCCGTCATCGATGGAGCCGCCAAGATCGATCCCGCTGCGCAAAAGAAAGCACCCCTCAGTGAAACCGCTCCGGAAGGCGTGTTTGAAGATTTTAACAAGCTGCTGCGCTGGTTTGTGATCGCGCTATTAGTGATCTCGGTTTTCAGCGGCATCCGCATCTTGATTCTCAAAAAGCGCGTCGGAAAGGGAACACCAATTCAGAAGCTGCCGACGGACAGCAAGATACCGGACGAAAAGGACAAACCGCGTTTGATGGACACCGGACTGAAAAAGGTCAAGCGTTCCCCCTTCTCGCTCACCTTCGTCTTCATCATGATCATGGTGGCGATCGTGTTTTATCATACCTGGAGCTCCTCGCGACCGCAGATCATCAAGGAAAGCTACACCATGTTTATCAATCGCATTAGCGGTGGAGAGATCACTCGGGTGGAATTCACCGAACGGGACATCCTCTATACGGATATCGCCAAGAAAAAATACATCAGCACCATGCCTTTTGACAATCCGGTGTTGGTGGATAGCCTGCTGGCAAGACAGATCACAGTGATCACGAAGAAACCATCGCGATGGGCTGGTCTGCTCACTTATATGCTGCCGTTTCTGATCCTGATCATATTTTGGTTCTTTTTCCTGCGGGGGATGAATTCACAAAACTCCAAGGCATTCAGCTTTGGCAAGAGTAAAGCAAGGCTGCACGAAGCCAGCAAGAGCATGATCACCTTCAAGGATGTCGCCGGAGTGGATGAAGCGAAGGAAGAACTGCAGGAGATCGTGGAATTTCTCAAAGACCCAAAGAAGTTCCAACGTCTTGGGGGAAGAATTCCCCGCGGAGTGCTGCTCGTCGGCAGACCGGGAACGGGTAAGACCCTTTTGGCAAAAGCCGTTTCTGGAGAAGCGGGAGTGCCATTCTTCTCGATCAGCGGATCCGATTTTGTGGAAATGTTTGTAGGTGTGGGCGCTGCCAGAGTGCGGGATCTCTTTGAACAAGCGAAAAAAAGCTCACCCTGCATCACTTTCATCGACGAAATAGATGCCGTGGGCAGACATCGCGGCACCGGACTCGGGGGCGGACACGATGAACGCGAACAGACGCTGAATCAGCTTTTGGTGGAAATGGACGGATTTGAACCCAACGAAGCGGTGATCATCATCGCTGCCACCAACCGTCCGGATATTCTTGATCCGGCACTGTTGCGTCCCGGCAGATTCGATCGTCAGGTCACGGTCGATCTTCCGGATATCAAAGGACGCACGGAGATCCTCAAAGTGCATGCCGCCAAGGTTCCCCTGGGGGAAGATGTACACTTGGAATTGATCGCGCGCGGAACTCCAGGTTTCAGCGGCGCTGATCTTGCCAATATCGTCAATGAGGCGGCTTTGATCGCTGCGCGCAAAAATAAACAGCATCTCGAGATGCACGATTTTGAAGAAGCGAAGGACAAGCTCATTCTCGGCAAGGAAAAGAAGAGCCGCGTGATTCCCGAAGAGGACAAACGCCTCACCGCCTATCACGAGATCGGCCACGTGCTCACCAGCGTTTTTCAGGACAAGACGGAGCCGGTGCACAAAGTTTCAATCATACCCAGAGGTTTCACAGCCGGCGCCACGCACTTTTTACAGACGGATAGGACGGGATATTCGCGTAGCTATCTGATGCAAATCATGGTGGAGCTATTGGGCGGCAGAGCTGCCGAGGAGATCGTCTTTGGAGATCTGACCACAGGTGCCGGAAACGATCTTGAACGGGTGACGGACATTGCCAAGAAGATGGTCTGCACCTGGGGAATGAGCGACAAGGTCGGTCCCATGACCATCGGCAAAGACCAGGGCGAAGTGTATCTCGGCAAAGATATTCTGGCACGCGAAATTCACAGCAATGAGACCGCCCAAATGGTGGATTCCGAGATCCGCCACTTTGTATCTCATGCACATGATAAGGCTCTGAGCATCCTCAAGAAATACCGTGATCTTTTGGAAGTCATGGCAAACGAACTGTTTGAAAAAGAGACGCTGGGCACGGATGATATCTTTGCGATGATCTTGAAACACGTGGGTGAGGACGAGACAGCGCTCGTCAATGCCAAGTATAAAAAGGCGCAGGAATTGAAGTTTGAACACAGCGACCGCATCGACATCGAGCGCGCCAAGGATGACATCGAACCTGCGGAACCCGATTCCGGGGAGCAAACATGAGCACTTTTCACGGCACCACCATCATCGGCATTCACCGTAAAGGGCATACCGCCATTTGCGGAGACGGACAAGTGACCCTTGGCGACGCGGTGATGAAAGCCCACGCAGTCAAGATTCGCAAGATCTTCGACGGCAAGGTGATCATCGGTTTTGCAGGCGCCACCGCAGATGCCTTCACTCTCTTTGAAAAGTTTGAAGAACGCCTCAAAAGCAACAAAGGCAATCTCCGCAAAGCGGCGGTCGATCTTGCCAGGGATTGGCGCACGGATAAATATCTGCGCCGCCTTGAAGCAATGCTCGTGGCAGGAGACGGCAGCGGGATTCTCGTGATTAGCGGAGTGGGGGACGTGTTGGAGCCGGATGACGGAATCGCGGCAATCGGCTCCGGAGGAAATTATGCTCTCGCGGCGGCACGCGCTTTGGCATCCAATACCAAGCTGGATAACAAAAGCATCGTCGTTGAGGCGATCCGCATCGCGTCCGGCATCTGTATCTATACCAATAATAACTATATCGTTGAGGAAATATGAGCCTTTCTCCTGAGAAACTCACTCCCGCCAGAATCGTTTTCGAGCTGGATAAATATATCATCGGACAGCACAAGGCAAAGCGCTGCGTTGCCATCGCCCTGCGCAACCGGTGGCGTCGTCAACAGGTTTTGGGAGAGATGCAGCAGGAGATTATCCCAAACAATATCATCCTGATCGGACCCACGGGAGTGGGGAAGACGGAAATCGCCCGCCGGCTTTCAAGGCTTGCCAATGCGCCCTTCATCAAGGTGGAGGCATCCAAATTCACCGAAGTGGGCTATGTGGGAAGAGACGTCGAATCCATGGTGCGCGAACTGATGAACAACGCCGTCAATCAGGTGCGACATCAAATGTTGGAAGAATGCGCGGAACACGCACGCGCCCTTGCCATTGCCCAAGTGCTGGACATTCTCGTGCCAGGCTCCTCGGCAGATCACCGCAACAAACCGAATCAACAGGCTTATGAACGCAAACAGCGCACCCGCGCCAAAATGCAGGATATGCTTCTGGCAGGAAAGCTCGATCAACGCGAGATAGAATTTAAAACCGAAACCAATCCCGCTGCCCTGGAGATCATCACGCCGGTCAGCATGGAGATGTTTGATTTTGATATCAACGACATGATGTCCAATCTTTTTCCCAGTGGTAAAAAAGATAAGCGCCAGCGCATGAACGTGCCTGATGCGATCAACTTTTTTACGGACAGAGAAGCCAACCGAATGATCAACAAGGAAAAGGTGGTGGAGCTTGCCCGCTACGCAGTGGAAAATAACGGCATCATCTTTATCGACGAGCTGGACAAGATCGCCGTCACTGATCGCAGTGGAGGCATAGACGTTTCCCGCAGCGGCGTCCAGAGAGACTTGCTCCCCATTGTGGAGGGCTCCAGCGTACCTACCAAATATGGTTCTGTGGATACCGCGCATATCCTTTTCATCGCCGCGGGCGCCTTTCACTCCGCGAAACCATCGGATCTGATCCCCGAACTTCAGGGTAGGTTTCCGATCAGGGTGGAGCTTCACAGCCTGTCCCAAGCAGATTTTGAGCGTATCCTGAAAGAACCGGAAAACGCACTGACGAAGCAATACACAGCTCTCTTTGCTTCCGAAAACGTGCAGCTAACTTTTGCCCCCGCCGCCATCAAAGAGATCGCTCATTTTGCCGCGCTCGCCAATGAAAAGATGGAAGATATCGGCGCACGCAGGCTACATACCATCATGAACGCCCTTTTGGAAGAATATCTCTTCAGCTTGCCGGATGACCAGGTCACGAAGATCAGCATCACCGGCAAATTCGTGCAAAACAAGCTCAGCCCCTTGATCGAGAGCGAAGACCTCTCCCGTTTTATTCTCTGATGAAACGTCTCAAACATCTCTTTGTATCCCTGCAAGTGAGAAACTACCGCCTCTTTTTCATGGGGCAGGGCGTCTCGCTGATCGGCACTTGGATGCAGAGAATGACGATGGGCTGGTTTGTGTATAGGCTGACTGATTCGGCATTTCTATTGGGCTGGGTGAGTTTCCTGAGCATGATTCCTTCGGTGGCGATCAGCCCCTTTGCCGGAGCCTGGGCGGATCGATGGAACAGGCACCACACGATGATTTTCACCCAGATCGCTTTCTTTGTGCAAGCCTCGATCCTCTCGGTCGCGGTTTTGACCGGATACATCAATGCCGGTCGGCTTTGGCCGCTCTACGCACTCAGCCTGATGCTGGGAATCATCGAAGCGGTGGACGCGCCGATCCGCCAAAGCTTCGTGATCGATCTGGTTTCCAAACGCAGCCTTTTACCAAACGCGATTGCCACCAATTCCGCGATGTTCAACGGCGCCAGACTGATCGGGCCGATGGTGGGCGGAGCATTGATCGTCGCTTTCGGAGAGGGAATCTGTTTCAGCATCAACGCTCTCTCCTATCTTCCGGTGATCGGCACGCTATTGATGATCCGCATCGTCTATCCGAAAGTTCAAATCAGCAAGGAATCGACTATTAGTAAGATCGTCGCCGGCTGGAAATACTCCTATCGCAATTTCCCCATCCGCTATCTGATCATGAATCTGGGGATTTTCACTCTCTTTGGGATGTCCTATGCCACACTGATGCCGGTTTTTGCCCGCGACGCTCTTCATGGCACAGCACGCACTCAGGGCTTGTTGATGTCCGCAGCCGGGATCGGAGCGCTCTCCGGATCTTTCTATCTGGCATCGCGAAAGACGATCAAGGGTCTCACCCAGACGATGATCATCATGGCGTCTTTGGTCAGCATCGCATTGATCGTGTTTTCTTTTTCCACGAGCATCTATCACAGCATGATCCTGATGCTGGTCATCGGGTTGGGGATGATGATGCAAATGGCATCGACAAACACCTTGATCCAATCCATCGTGGACGATGAAATGCGCGGCAGAGTCCTGAGCATCTACACGATGGCGTTTATGTCCATGTCCCCCTTTGGAAGTCTCTTGGTGGGTTCGCTCTCCAGCAAATTCGGTGCCCGTGTGACGTTGATCATTTCTGCAGGTATCTGTCTGTTGTGGTCGATCATTGGGCTGCGTCTCGTTCCACAGATAGTCAGAGATATCTTTCGCATGCTGATCAACAACAAAAATACTGAAATCTATCGTCCGCGCCCCGTTATCTTGAGCGTGAATCCGGCGGAACGATGAAGAGCTTTTCCCATCTTGGGTGTCACCTTCCTGATTATCGCAGTATCATGCACGCGCAAAGCGATTTTTACATCGGAGAAAAGCTCATTCCGTGTTCGAAAATAGTGATCGCAGAACAAACCCACTCCGATCTCATCCATGTCTGCACTGTTGATGACAGCGGAGCCGGTTTCGGAGACCATCCTCAGATATCCGTGGCGGACGGAATGATCACCCATATTCCGAATCAATATCTTTTGATCCGCACCGCGGATTGCACACCGGTGCTGTTTCTGGATCGAAAAAACCGGGCGGTGGGAGCAGTGCACAGCGGTCGCGAAGGCACGCGCAAAAACATTGCCGGCAAAGCGGTGAAACTGATGCAGGATCAATATGGCTGCCAACCCCAAGATCTGACTGTCCATATCGGTGCCGGGGTCTGCGCTGACCATTATAAAGTAAGCAATTCCATTTGGGACGAATTCAATGATTCCATGGTGCAGAACGGTGTGAAGCCGCTTTTTAACAGCGAATGCCATATTGACATCCGGCTTTGCATCTTCCAACAACTGATCCTCGCCGGAATACCCTATCGGAACATCGAACAGGAATTCATCTGCACCCACGAATCTCCGCGGCATTTTTCTTTCAGACGGGACGGCTCCCGCAACCGTCAAATAAACTTAGTCGGGATCGAATATGACTGATATTTTTACCAACAAGCACGGCAACCTTGTCCTTGAAATCAAGGAAGACCGCATGAGCGCCTGGCTCAGGGTCAAGTGCAGCGGCAGATTGATCGACGAACGCGAGATCATTGAACTGATAGATTCCACCGGCATCAAAACAGGATTTGACGAAGCGCTGAAGTATTGCCGAACCCACGGACTGGAAAAAGATTTTGACACTCCTTTCCCAGTCGCCGTTTGCACCGCCGCCCAAAGCAACGCTAAGCTGAACTACTTTTTCGACACCAAGATCGCACACGAATTCAATGGCAGCATCCGTCCCTGCGACCTCAAATTTCTTACCTGCATCGAAGCCGACACCGTGTTAGCGGATTATTCCAGCAATATCTTCGACCGTCAGGGCAGCATCTACAACATCTTCGGCGAGATGATCGAGGACGCAAACGCAGAGCTGGACAAGGAACAAACCCTTGCCGGAGAGAATGTTTTCTATGACGCCAGCCGCCGGCGCTACGTCGCAGAAAAAACCGGATATCCGCATATCGGCGAAGAGGGAGCTATCTGCATTATCGACAATCTGGTCATCGAAGGAGATCTTGAGGAAGAGGACGCCAAGCTGCGCACCCCTGTGAGTGTCTGTATCCGCGGAAACGTGCATGGAGCGGACATCGCAGTGCGCGGAGGGATCAAGATTGAAGGTGATTTATCACAATCCCGCGTCTATTGCGAAGGAACCCTGGAAGTGAGCGGCGACGTCAAATCCTGCGACAACCCCGGAATCGAGGTTCTCGGCAAGATCAGTTGCCGCGGAATCTACAACTCCCGGGTGCGGTGTCTATCCTCACTTTACTTCACGACCGAAGCGCAAAACTGCATGCTGGTGGCTGAAACGGGCATCAACTCCGAAAACGAACCCGCGGGAGGGATCGTCGGCGGACAGATTCAAACCTGCGGCAGCGTATTTATCAATTCAGCCGGCAGCGCAGATGGCGAGGAGACAGAGATCGAGATCACCATCAGTCCTTTCTACAAGGCGCTTTTGATGCAATTGACCAAGGAACTGATCAGCCTCAAACAATATCCCGAGGACAATGCCGACCTCATCCAAAGCCTCGGAGAAAAGATCAAACGCTGTGAAGGCGAGCTGGACGGGCGCCTCAACACCTTTTTGAAACGCTCCCGCAGTGAAAAACTGTGCATCAAGATTGCTGGAGACGTTTTTCCACTACTGCGCCTGCGCGTCCTGAAACACGATTACCAGATCCGGGCATATCAGAAAAGCCTGGAGATTTTGGAAAGAGATTAAGAATTACTATTTGGAGAGATACATGTACCGATCGATTGTTCTTGGCTTGATGCTCTTACTCACAAGCCTGCCCCTGATTGCCATCCAGCCCGTTTTTGCTCGCGATCCCGCTATTTCGCCGGACGGCAGCGATGTCTGTTTTGTCTATGACGACGATCTGTGGATCGTTTCCTTCAAGGGAGGAAACGCCCGCCGGCTCACTTTCACCGAAGGAGCGGAATGGGGTTCTGCCTGGTCTCCTGACGGTAAACTCATCGCCTTCAACTCCAATCGCGAAGGCGTAAACTATCCATATATCATGCCCTCCGGCGGAGGAGAGGCAAGAGTCATCATCCGCGAAACCTACAATATCAGCGATTGGTTCAGCGATTCCAGACACCTTTTGGGCGTGCGCCACAATCCCCGCTTTGGCAGTTCTTTCTATAAAATCCCCGTTGACGGCAACCGTCCAGAGCTCTTGGCGGAGATCGGCGATCGCTTTGCCAGCCTTTCGCCGGACAATAAAAAGATCATATTCAACCGCTATGGCGATCCTTATCGGGAAGCCTATCGAGGCAGCCTGAACGGAGAACTCTGGCAGATCGATCTGGAAACGAAACTTTATAGCAAACTAACCAATACTGATTTCACCGAACGTTATCCCAAGCACTCATATATCAACGATTCCTTCTTCTATTGCGCCTCGGATGGTGAGAGGTTTCAGCTCTACCGGGTGGACGGGATGAAGTTTTCGCGTCCGGTAAAAGTCACCAATTTTCCCCAGTGGTCGGCACGGGACATCACCATTGCCCGAAAGAGCGACCGCATCGTTTTCGAGCTTTTCGACGAGATCTGGAAATACGATCCCACCCGCTTGTTCGGCGAAAAAGTGAGCAAGCTGGAGATCAATATCCCCGAGGATCATTGGCAGGAAACCAGACGCTTTGACAAAATGAAAAACGAGGTCTTTAACTTTGCCGTGTCCAACGACGAGCTGCTCTTGGGATTTCAATACAAATACGACAGCTTTTTCATGCCGCGCAAAGGCGGAGAGGTCAAACAGATTACTTTTGACCATGCCGGAGTATCAAACATGGAGTTTATGGAGGACAACCGCACGCTCGTGATTCAAAAGATGCTGCGCGGCAAAGACACCCTCTTCAAAGTGAATGCCTCCGATCCCAACAAGCTTGCGGCAGTCGATTGGTTCGGAGTGGACAGCCTCGTCGTCGAGGACATCAGCAAAGACCATAAAGGACGCTGGATCATCTACTATGGCGGTTCGCGCATGTCCGGAATGGTGGCAATCGCCGATAGTGGGATCGTCAATATCCGCAGTATCAACGCCTCCGGACCCGTGGTCTCAAACTTTGCCATCAACGAGCGCGGCACCCATGCCATCTATGTAAGTAGCCGGCCTGATTATATCCGCGAGATCTGGCTCTATGATTTTGCCACCGGCGGACACCGCAAGATCATGAATGACGATATGTGGAGCAGTTCCCTCACTTGGACAAAGGACAACAAATCCATCCTCCTCACCCGCGGAGGAAACATCTTTCGTCTCGATCTGGTGCCCAGAGATGAATTTGAACTGGATAAGGACAATTGGTTGGAAATCCTGCTCCCATCAGTGAAAGATAAAGTGATCGTGGCTGAGCCCGATTCCTTGCCGAAAAGCGACCTGAGCGACGAAGCGGGGGAAAAGCCGAAAAAGGCGGTTGAGCCCGAAGAACCAAAACCGGAGCAGCCCTTTGTGATTGAGTGGCAGGACATCGAAAAACGCCTCTATCCAGTGATCTTGGATATGGAGGCAACCCTCTTTGTGCACAGCGTGATCGATGACAGCACCTTCTATTATATCTCGGACGGCTTTTTCTTCAACAAGCCCGCCGCGCTCAAAAAAGCCAATATCTATGGCAAGAATATCAAGGAAGACTTCAATTTCGGCATGGGCGCCGGAAACTATAAGACCATCGGAAAAGCAATCTACTACGTCCAAAATGGAGTCATCAAGTCCTTTAATACGTCAAATAGCGCCAAGCGTGAGATCAAAGCTGAATTTGACTATCAATATGACCTCAAAATCCTGAATAATCGCGTCTTCGAACAAGCCTGGGCGGCATTTGGGATGAACTTCTACGATCCCTCAATGCACGGTAGGGACTGGGAAAAACTGTTTCAACTCTATTATCCCTACGTGGATAAAGCACGCTCGATCGGAAACATCGCCAGCATCGTGGATGAAATGATCGGAGACATAAATGCTTCACACACCGGATTTTATCCCCGCTCGGACAGCGAGCGAAACTTCCGTTCCTCCGCGTATCTGGGCTTGGAGCTGGATTATTCCACTCGCCTTGATGAAGGGATCAGGATCGACATCGTCTATCCCGGATTGCGCTTGCATCACTACTTCAAACTGCAGAGCGGAGACATTTTGACCCAGATCGATGGAGTAAGGATAACAGCCGGCACTCCCATCGATTCTCTGCTATTGGATAAAGTGGGCAAACTCATCCGATTGACATACATCCGAAACGGACGCTCCCTCGAGGCGAGCTTGAAAGGACTTTCCTGGGCGGAGCAACGACGCATGGATTATGACTACAAAAACAACCGCAGCCGAGATTTGGTCAACAAACTCAGCGACAACCGCGTCGGCTATATCCACATCCCCGCCATGGGCAACCGCGATTATGAAAACTTCACCCGCGAGCTATACAGGGACAACGCGGACAAGGAAGCGCTCATCATCGACGTGCGCGGAAACGTTGGAGGCAGAATCCACGACCAGCTTCTTACGCTGTTAATGAAAAAGCATTATGCCTACTCCTCAAACCGCCGCAGAGCGTTTGAGCAATATCCGGAACCCTTCCGCGTCTGGGAATCGTCCCTCAATCGTTTTGGTGGACGAACGCTCCTTCTCGGATGGCGAGATATTCCCCATCCTCTATCAAGAGCTCAAGCTCGGAAAGGTGGTCGGTATTCCATCCAGCGGAGCCGTGATTGGCACCTGGGAATATCAGCTTCTGGACGGATCTTCGATGCGTATGCCCGGTTCAGGATGGTATAAACTGGACGGAACGAACATGGAAGGCAGCGGTGCCATGCCGGATATTATCGTTGAAAACAGCCCGAACGACATCATCTCCGAACGCGACAATCAACTCATCCGTACGATCGAAGAGATCATACGGGATCTGAAGCCAAAGCGCTAAGATCATAAAGGGGATATGATACTCACATGAATGATATCGAACTCGGCAACCTGATTCTGAGGGCGGAAGCCCTGATGAAAAGCAATTGGCTGCATGGCTATCATCTATTGCTGCAGGCAGCCCAGGAGCATCCTGACGACCCGCGCGGCTGGCTCAGTCTGGGTGATTTCTATCACGGCAGAAGCCGCCACGAGGAAGCCATCAAAGCATATCAATCCGCGTTGAGGCTGCAACCGAAAGATAATCAACTGCAAACTGTGATCGGCAATTGCTATTTCGCGATGGGGGATTATCGCATCGCTATCATATACTATGATCAGGTCATAAACCCCAGCCCCGAAGTCGGCTACAACAAAGCGCTGGCACTGGCATACCAAGGCAAGCATCGCGAAAGCATCGCTATCATGAAGGATTTGCTCGATCTGATCGACAACAATCCCTTCATCTATTTCCTGCTGGTCGAACAGCTTTTGCGCGTGAGTGATTATGCCGCCGCTCAGCGCTACCTGAAAAAAGCCGAAGCCCGCATCGGAAAGCACAAACATATCATGCTGCTCAAAGCCATCACCTACGCCAAGCAGGAGATATGGCTCACCGCCTACCACGCCTTCAATGAATATATGCAAAGCGGCAGCCTCCAACTGGCGGATCACATGCTCACCTTTGCGCTCTGCGCGCTGAATATCGGTATGCCAAACCGCAGCATCGAGATCTTGGAAAGTGCAGTGCTGGAAAATCCCTACAAAAGCCAGCTCTATGAAGAACTGGTGCGCCTGCTGATCGCCCAGAATAAACGCGCCCGCGCCAGAGAGGTTTTGAAGATCGCCAATGATAAACTCAGCTCGATGAATCCCGTTCTCAAACTCCTGCAGGCAAGGCTTGGAACGGAATACGAGGATTAAGAAGGATTCCCCGCTCATGATCTATCGGATGCTCAATCCCCTGTTGCCTTATGACTGGGGGTCGTCAAGCTATATTCAAAACCTGTTGGGACGAAAGGATTTGGAGGGAAAACCCGTTGCTGAAATGTGGCTGGGCGCGCATCCCAAAGCGCCTTCATCCGTCATTCCAGCGAAGGCTGGAACTGGAAAGGGAATCCATCCAACCCCAAAAAACCTTCCATCCCTCATCGCCGCAGACCCTCAAAAGCATCTGGGAAGAAGGCACGACCTCTTCTCAGACCGCCTTCCCTTCCTGCTCAAAATCCTCGCGGCAAGAATGCCGCTTTCGATCCAGGCACATCCCAATCTCAAACAGGCGCGTGAGGGATTCAAGCGGGAAAACCTGCAAGGCATCCACCTCGACGCCCAAGAGCGCAACTATAAGGACGACAACCACAAGCCGGAACTGATCTGCGCTCTCACTCCCTTTCTGGCGTTGTGCGGATTCAGAGCCTATGAAGAGATCATCGCCAATTTCCGCGTCCTGCATCTGGAATCCGTCTTCCGCTGCTTTGCCGATTTCGTGGAAGCTCCAAACCCCGGCGCTCTGCAAAATCTCTTTATCGCCATGCTCTTTAGCGAAGGTCAAACCCGCAAAGACCACATCAACAGACTACTCCGGGCTTTATACCTTTCCACCGATGAAGCCTTGAACGCCTGCATTCATCGATTGGCAGAACATTTTCCCGATGACATCGGCATCTATGCTCCTCTCTTTTTGAACCTTATCGAGCTCAAACCAGCAGAGGCGATGTATCTCGAAGCGGGTGTCCTGCATGCTTATCTTGAGGGAGCGGGTATCGAGATCATGGCAAATTCGGACAATGTTCTCCGTGGTGGTCTCACACCCAAACATATTGATCTGCAAGAACTTGCGCGCGTTGTCAGCTTCCATCCATACTCACCATCTCTCATTGGAAATGAAGCGGGAAACCACAAGATCACCGATTACGATTGTCCCGCAACCGAATTTCATCTCCAGCGCCTGAGCTTGTCCGAAGATGAAGAATACACTTTGGAAGACATCGATTTACCCAGAATCCTGCTCTGCATGGATGGAACCTGCATTTGCAAAGCCAATGATCTGAGCGTATTTCTCACTGCCGGTCAATCCATCTTCGTACCCGCGGACAACAAATCCCTTTTGGTAAAAGGCGGCGCCACTCTCTTCATTGCCTCCCCAAGCCTGCAATGATCTAATTGTTTGGCTTTGAAAACCTCTCCTCCTTCTCTAATCCCTGGCTCGAGAAGGAACTGGCTCGAGGAAAAACTGCGGACATGAACCGACGAGGACGTCGGTAATTCCATATCATGAAACTCCGCATCATGATAGGGGTAGGGGAGTTATCCATTACTGGCTCCCCTCCCTCCGAACCGTACGTGCGGTTTTCCCGCATACGGCTCTCCAGAAAACAGGTATCTCATGTAAGAGACCAGCATAATTCACTGTGGGCTTCGGTTAATGAGAAAAACCCCCAGTTATCAAAGATTTTGTTATGGTATTGCAGATTATCCATGTTTGTCGCTATACCTTTGCGTTTTTCATGCTTCTTCAGGATACTGCGAAGTCTTTGTC
>JAUYAR010000164.1 GCA_030693415.1 Candidatus Cloacimonadaceae bacterium
TTCCAGTTGCTCTCCACCCCACCTCACGGTGACGCAGTTACCTTCGGCTACAGAGTTTTAACGGTGCTCTGAACAGGACTTTCACCTGTCTGATATGTATCGCTCACAGGCGCACGAATTACCGACGTCCCCGTCGGTTCCAGCACGGCAGTCCCATCAGGGACGACACAAGATAGCACGGGGTGGAGTGTATGCGAAACCCCGTGTTCTGCCACCACCTCATTCGCGATTCCGGTAGGACGGCACAATTATCAGAATCACCAAACCCCAGCCAGTCCGAAGGACGTTACCATAGTAGTGTGGGGGAATCGGAGTTCCCCACCCCATTGTGGATATGATCAAAATCGGGCAGTTTGCGACTGCATTCCGATTCCTCTGCGGGAAACAGTCTTTCTCCAAGTTCACAATCACTTACTGAATCAGGTAACGGCCATTTTATGCCGAGTGCTTCTGCAGCTTGTAAAACCGTGGAAACAGTATTGCGTGAACAAGATAAACTGCCGCTATGCTACGTCCGCTTATACCCTGCTTGTGTAAGCGCAGGATCTCTCGATATTGGGTCATTGGGGTGACCTCCATGGATGTATTTACACCTTATGGTGCATATATCCATGGTCAGAAATCAAGGCTTATTGGCAAGGTGGCTCTCAGTAGCAGAATGGGTGGCTCTATTTTTCGGAGGGGTGGCTCTAAAAATGCGGACTAATGGCTCTAGCGTATCATATTATTCATACCCAATAACAACTTTGTCTTGGAAGATGCTGATACCACCAGCCATGATCAGGTTGCTAACGGTATTGAAATCGCGTGAACAGAACTGACGATTAAGAAGATATTTTAACTTCAGATTATTTATTTTTAATCTGCCAAAATGCTGTAGCAAGCCTTGGAAAATCAGGTTAGAAACAGAATACCTGATTAATCAAATGCTGGTTGCTGATTATCCTTAATCAACTCTTGCATTTTTTTTACGGCAATGGTTGCTTCCTCAATTGAAATGTGAGGTTTCAGAGCGTGTAATTTTTTGATCGCATTCTCTTGTGACAACTTCAGCTCTTTAATGGCGTATAGAGCAGTAGCAAGTTTTTCGAGTGAGCCTACGCCCTTATCGCTTACGATATCACATACTTTATTTACTTGTTCTGAATACTGATCAATCAGTTCGTTATTGCATTTTAGAAATTGTCTAGATAAATCTGTTAATTGATATTTGGGACCATAAACATGCGATACATATTCACGTGCTAAATAGTCGTACGCTATTCCCATGGAAATTACATCCCTTAAATCAAAGGAAAATGGCCCATGTAAGTAAAGAGTAAATTCATAATCTATAGGCACATTCATCAGTTTTTGGAGAATGTATATGGATTTATGGATACTTGTTTCGCCGGTCCAATTCCCCTTTTCTCTTAGCGCTGACACCATCCGAAAAACTAAGGCTAATTTTGGTTTGTTATTCATCTGTCAACTCTCTTCTAATATGCTTTTTTTATTGTTTTCTATCCATTTCGTTACATTGTCTGCCATTGTTTTGTTTGCATAGATAGTGTCAAGTGTAATTTCCGGTATGTGTTGTATAACATTAGATTGGTAAGTTGAAATTTCTATTGAACCATTTCTCATAATAACAGGGAAATCAGTTCTTCCTGATTTTGACTTAAGGTGGTCATAATAAATATCTTCCGAAGAGAACTGGGATTTAAGATTTTCGAATATTTTCTTCCCTGCGTCTAGATCAGGAGCCAATTCAATTTTTGAAAAGGAATATGCTTGCTTAAAGTGATCTCTATTGATAATCCTTTTCGCCAATTCACTCAACTTTCCGGTTGGTTCTTTAGACTGCTTTTGCATAGCAGATAAAATATCATTATCTGTTAATTCCATTATATCTTCAATTGAAGCTGTCTCATTTGATTCTAACCACAACTTCATGAATTCCTTAAGGTGAAAATCATATATTCTTCTCAGCCGATAAAGATAGACTTGATTAAACATATAATAGCGTGCTAACATCATTGCTTCAGCAGAATTGATGCCACCAATTTCTAAACCGAGGTATAAGCCAGTATCGCTTGATTCATCTGGTCTGTAATAACAGAGTTTGATGGAATCTATCAAACGGTAATGGTCAAATTTGCCATAAGCTACCCCAATATGGTAAGAATCTCTGAGAAGATAATCCATTCTATCCACACCGAAAGCATCACCGGTAAGTATTTCTGACAGTATTCTTTCCCAATCTGAAAACTGAATTTCATCATCCGGTTTTTTGCCTCGATTGATCTTTTTTTGACCAATAGCGATTTTTGCAATATCTGATGCTCTAACTGGAGGAGTCATCTTTTCCCAAAGGTCTTTCATTTGTTCAGTAATAATCTGATAAGTAATCATCTCATGGTCAATGCCATTAGGAAGTATCTCTTTTTCGGCTGCATGGGAAAAGGGCAGATGTCCCAAATCGTGACAAAGGGCTGCCATTCTTACTACTTTCCGCCAATACTCAGTCTTTTCATGGTCTAAAAATTCACTGCAATTTTCGATTACTTCCTTATCAGCAATGAGTTTGGGATCCGTTATTATATCATAAACTCTGGTTGCCAAAGCCATAACACCCAGAGAATGCTCAAACCGTTTATGCGATGCCCCCGGATAAACCAGATATGTCATAGCCAATTGGTGGATATACCTCAACCGTTGAAAGTATTTGCTATTGATTACCTTTCTCTCATCATCGGTAACATAGATGAAATTATGAATCGGGTCTCGGAACTCATGAATAAACTTGTGCATCCTCAATTTCCTTTTGATCTAAAGTTTTATATAAGTCTGCCCTGATTTATTCTTCTCAGAGACAATGTCATTTTTTGAACTGTCACCTATCAGAAAAGGTGACTTTGGGTCATGTTTTTTGCTACAATCATCCATACTGGGTTGGTTATTCGTAGCATAACAGTATTTACAATTATGCGTACATGTGTTATATGCACCAATATCCAAGCTTTTTATGCATCCGCATTCTTCTCTTTGATTACGGTCTTTGGGTATGTTGATGGTTTTCTTGAGAAGACGGGAGATGATGTCATTATCGATGCACTTGCCATGGGAGATACCCATTTCGGATAAATCTATTCTTTCTGCACAGGTGTGTAATTCCAGGTTATAATGATTTGCTATATTTACTAGTTCTCTCGCTATGACTCTATCTGTGTCATCGTCCATTTCCCATAAATGCAAATCTCTGGTATTTCTTTGCGTGTTTTTATACATATCGATAAAGCTGATTATGCATCTGAATGTATGGGTACTTAATTGCTGTGCTAGTTTGTTAAACATCCTTGCATGAAATTCTATATCAATATCATCAGAAAGCAAAATCGGGTCATATCTCCAGATAACTTTGTCTTTTCCTATCATTTCAGATAATCTGATAAAAGTCTCTATCCTTTCTTCTAATGCAGGTGTCCCAGGCTCGTATTTACTGGAATATGGAGTAATAGTATAGTGGAAATAGTACTTGTACTCCTTGATTTGGTCAAGTTTTTCCATCATTGGTGAGGGATTCTTAGTCCAGAACACAATACACTCAACATCAAAGGGATTAAGATTCACCTTAGTTACTTGATTAGAGTTAAACGGATTTCTTGTAAGTAGGTATTCTTCTCGTATTCTGTTATAAAACCATTCACTGTAAAAGGCTGGAATATCTGTTCTACGGCTTGCACTAATTATCATTATTTACTTTCCTTATCACCATAGAAGCGCTTGAGCATTTATCTCTTGAACTAAAGTCCTTAGATATTCCTTGAATTGTACTCATATTAAACACTATATTTCCATTAGGTATGGTTTTATATTTTGGAATATCTGGAACTCTGTGTGGTTCAATGTACCTTAATCTTGAACATACTGATTTTGGAAAATCCTTGATTATTAATTCGAGTAATTCATCAAAATACTGTCTTATTGAATAATGGTTAATATCATTAATGAATATGTATGAATCATTATCCATTGGTTCTATATAATACCTATACAGGTTTCTCAAGAATTTTCTTATGTTACTTTTTTCATGCTGGTGAAAGTCTGAGAGAACATAGTTTAAAATGATTACATCAGGAATCAACATTTGGTTTTTCTCTTTAAATCCTTCTAAAACTCTAAACATATCTTGATAAATAATTTGAGTCTGGATTGCATTGTTCAAAAATTGAGTACAATTATCAGCAAATGGTTTCCAATGCTTGTTAAGTTCAACTCCAAAGAAACGAACATCTCCGACATAATTTTTCTTAGTGATTGCGTCGTCTATGGAAAATAACTCAGAGCAAGGACCACAGCCAATAGCCACGAAAAGTATCTTTTCTTTGCTCCAAAGAAACTTTGCTTTAGTAAGAATGTTTGAAATCTCTGTTGCACTCTTGTATATATAATGGCATATATAGGAAGAACATAATCTATGACAATCATATCTTCTTAAAGATGCATTTTTCCTATAATTCATGTTTTCCAAGCATTTAACACATTCGTTTGAACAAGTAATGTCACAACTGGTACATGGATTGTTATTATATTCATTATATGCATATTCAACATATTGTTCAATCAATTATGACTCCTTTGAGATGTCAAATTTATATCTCAATAATAAGGTTGTAAATATCATGGTAATACCAGATCTCCCCGAAAGGCTTTGGCAAGTACTGACTGCTCTATCTTCTCTATGTGTTCCATCGCTTTTTTGTATTTGGCTTCTAGAGAGTCGGTAAGAGCAAACAGTTTGTCAACTCTTCTGGCAATTTCATGCTGCTCTTGTAATGATGGAACTGGAACCATTATGCTCTTTATATCATTAAGCCCAAGACCTACTTTTGTTGCACCTCTTTGTAGGTCTTGTAATTGTGATTGGGCAAATGATGAAGCTAGATACCATGCTAAATATCTCGGATAAACTCTATTATTAGGGCGTGATAAAGCAATATGTTGATTTATATAAGCTTCTTCAAAACCCTCTGGTATCAAACCAATCATCCCAACATCTGCTGTGATTGAAACCAAGATATCATTAGCTATCACTTTTGTTCTTAACCCTTCTGCTCCCTCTGGAGGATTAACAAACTGTTTCTTCTCCAGATCAAGGCTTATCGTGCAATGGTCTAAATTGCCAATTCTGATAAACAAAGCACCATTTGTGGAGTAATACTTTGCCCAACCCCTTGATCCACTTGTTACAAATTGGAATAGTTCTTGTGACAATACTTTCGCCCAAGCATCTGTTATATTATACTCTTCTCTCCAATCCTCTGTCAGTTTGCCTGTGCAGGCTGCGCTGAGAATTCTCTGGCGGAATTTCTTAAGAATAACCGGTATCTTTTCCAGTCGTTCTTTTACTTTCCTGATTTTGGGTAGTATGGCATCAAGCTTTTCCACAATCTGCTGTTGTTCACTTAAAAAAGGTACTGGAATTTGTACATTCCAAAAAAAACTTTGATTTATGTGCTGAAGTCCAGAACCTCTAGAATTTTGCAGTATATCAGTTTTCTTGTAATTTAGAAAATAAAATAAAAATGAACTAATTACTTTAATTGGTGTTAACGCAACTATTGTTGATCCTATAGCACCGATTAGTCCAATAGCAGTTTTCCCAATACTACCATCCCAAACAATTAGTACATCATCTTTATCACATAAAGATATTCTTTTATCATTCGTATAAATATCAGGTGCGTTACCTTCCATTTGATCAATAAGTATATATGGAACAGCACCATTGGTATCTATGCAACATGTAGTTGATGGCTTCTTTCCTTTTTTCGATTTAGTGGCATCCCTTAAAGAAGTCAACACCCAATGATCATTTCCCATTTATTGGCCTATCAATTCCGCGATTTCATTCAGTTCATCTAAAACGGCTTCCAATTCGGTGACTGCTTCACTTATCAGGTCAGCAGGTTCAGGCAGATTGTCAGGGTCATCCAAAGAATCATCTTTGAGCCATTTGATATCAAGGTTATAGTTTCTGGCTTTGACATCAGCTCTTGAGAAAGCGCGGAAACGACCTTCCAGTCCTTGGTCTATGCGTTTACTGTTACCATTGGGATCAGAACCATAACAGGCTTCAAACTCTTTGAACATATCCGCTGTAAGGGGTCTGTCTTTTTTGGTGCAAGATGGGATATTGGAACGGCAGTCATAAATCCAGACCTGTTCTGTCGGTCTGCCTTTCTGCAGGAAGATTACATTTGCCTGTGCATTGGCATAGGGGATGAAGGTTCCTCTTGGCAGTCTGAGAATCGTATGCACGTTGCAGTCTTGCATCACAATCTCAAACACATCTCCGGCTTTATCCTCAAACATACAGTTGTCAGGTAGGACTATTGCTGCCCTACCACCTTTTTTGAGAATAGTAAGAACATGTTGTACAAAATTAAGCTGTTTATTGGATGTAGAAATGGTAAAGTCGTCTCTTACGGGTGCATCCCCTGCTCCTTTTGTCCCAAAAGGCGGATTGGTGAGCACAACGTCATAGCGTTCGCCTCTGTCCGGTTCATAGATGGTATCCCCCAGATAGATAACAGGTTTAAGGTTATGCAAAAAGAGATTCATCAAAGCCAGACGGCGGGGGCGGGCAACCAAATCCTGTCCGTAATAGGTTTCTTCTTTAATAGCTTTGACTTTTGCATCGGGGAAAGTCTTATTGTATTTATTCAAGAGCCATTCATAGCTTGCCACCAGGAAACCGCCTGTACCACAGGCAGGGTCACAGATTTTCATCCCGGGTTGCTTCAAGGGGTCGGGTTGCATGAGTTTAACCATTGTATGAATGAGTACGCGGGGGGTGAAGTATTGTCCTGCGCCTTTCTTACCTTCGCTGGCTGCTTTTTCCAAAAGCCCTTCAAAAGCTTCCGCTTTCACATCCACACCCATGGCAGACCATTCTTCCACATCGATCATGGCAATAATCTTCTTGAGGGCTACAGGGTTGTTAAACTTTGGCATGGACTGAGCAAAGATATCACCCAAAAGCCCTGGCTCATTACGCAGCTTGCGCAGAAGTTCCATATAGTGGTCAGTCAGTTCAATCCCGTTTTTGCTTTTCAGAGTATCCCAGTCACAATCTTTGGGCAGTACAACTCCCTTTTCATCTGCCATCTTCATGAAGAGCAGATAGGTAAGCTGTTCTATATAATCGCCATAGTCAATGCCGTCATGACGCATAGTATGGCACATGCCCCAAAGTTTACTTACAATATCAGACATTTATGCTCCTAAGCCGTAAGCTTATAGTTAATTTCGGTTATCAGGCTATCAAGTTCAGTGCCAAACACCTTCCTGGCTCTGGCAAGACCACCGTTGTTTTCCAGGATGGGCATCAAATCAAAGGTTTCCTGATCAATGGCAAGATTGACAATCAGATGCTGTTTGATATATTCCAACCACTTAATCTGCTCGTCATTAAAGGTGTGATGAGAGCGCACCTCAGCAATGACTTTATTTACTCTTTCCTCAGCAGTATAAAGAGGATTGGAGTAATCATCAGCATTCTTGATCATGGAGATAATATCTGCGAGGGCTTTGTGTCCGGAAAGCTCATGCGCTTTCTGTACTTTTCCCTCATCAAAATAGTGCTTTCTCAGTTCCTGCCGGATATCATTCAAAACCTGCCTGTTCCATTGCCCGGGATTATTAAGCAGGATAGATAAGGCTTCGATTTTGGTTTTATTGGCTTGGATAAACTCAGCAAAAGCGGTTAAATAGTCTTGAGGACGCAGTTGATCATCGCCAACTCTGAAGATATATTCCGATTCCACTGTGTCCTGAGTGCCATAGGCTACATAAAAAGGAGCTTTAGCACGATCATAATTGTGTAGGAGGTCTTGGAAATCTTTATTTCTCAGGATATCCATCGTATCCATAAACTTGGTCTTAAGGTTTTCTTTCAGCTTATCTGCAAAGCTGGTCATATCACCATTTGGGATAAAAGCAGAGAAGTCCTCTCTGGCTTTTCCGCTCATAGTATCTGCTATCCTACGCAGTCTCTTGATCAGGCGATTTGTATTATAAGCAGGCTCGATATTATTCCAGATATTCTCAATTATTTCCTCAATAGAGATGGTCTCACCCTGTTCGCCAAACACAATCTCGAAATCCGTCGCATCTTTGAAATACTCTATTAGAGAGCCGTCAAAACAATCAAAGATAGTAAAAAACTCTTTATTAATATCGCTGCATTTACGGGTGCCGCGTCCCAGCATTTGAGTCCAGAGGATACGGGATTTAACCGGACGCAGAAAAACGATGTATTCCAGAGCAGGAATATCCACCCCGGTGGACAGCATATCAACCGTAACCACTATGGCAGGTTCGGGTCTGTTTCGGAAGTATCTGATTTTTTCCAGAGGACGGTCAACAGAGGGACTGCCGGTAATCTTTTGGACAAATTTATCACCTCTGCCAAAGACATCCCGGCAAATTGAAACCAACTGGTCTGCATGGGATATATGAGATATATCATTAACTGCAAAGATCAGTGTTTTAGGAAACTGACCTGTCTTTTCCTCATGCTCCAAAGCATATTTGGCAATCACCTCCATGATTTTACGGTTACTATCGGGAGAAGTGATTTTTTTTTCAATATCCTGTGTGGCAAATTCTCTTTCGTCTTCCAGTTCATCAATCATTTCTTTTCCGGTGTCTGTGTTTTTAAGACCTACCTTCTCGCCTTCTTTGAGAAAGATGCCGTTGATGCGGACATCAGACTTTATCTTCACTGCTTCATAATCCACCAAAAAGCCATCCAGAACAGCTTGCTCAATGGAATACTTGAAAACAGGACGACCGAAATAGGCTACAGTATGAGCGGCAGGAGTGGCAGTAAGTCCAATTTTGACAGCATCAAAATGGTTGATGGTGTTGCGCCAGACGCTGGTGTCTTTGGCAGTGTAACCTCTGTGGCATTCATCTGCAATAATAACGTCAAAGACATGATTGGGTATTTTCAGGGTTTCGGCATCTTCTTCAATGTCGGGCTCACTTGCATCCTGGACAAAGGAGTTTTCCCTGCCAAACAGATTTATTGCCATGCGCTGGATAGTGCAGATATAAACGAATGTATGTGATTCATTGGGAGCCGTCAGATAGGCATTGGGCAATACCTGTATATCAAACTTTTCGTCTTCATCAAAGTCTTCTTTTTGAAAGCGTTGGCTATAAACTTCATATTCCTGATTGAATTTATTACCGCTTGGTGTCAAGAAAGCCGAAAAAGCAGTTGCAGCCTGTGCTGCCAGAGCACGTCTATCCACCAGGAACAATATGCGCTTGGCATAGCCTGATTTTATCATGCGGTAAATCATGGAAACTGTGGTAAAAGTCTTTCCTGTCCCGGTTGCCATAGCCAGCATCATCTTGCGTTTTCTATCAATGATGCCATTCTCGACTGCTGAAATTGCTTCTTTTTGATATGGACGCAGAAAAGTGTTACCGTTAGGATTGTCTTGAGTCCAATGCTTAAAAACAGCAAGATGCTTACTAAACAATTCCTGCAAAGCAACAGGCGAATGATAAGCAGATATTTCTCTTTGATAATATTCGGTATCCCGGATGTCGGCAAACCAGATTTTCTCTCCATTGGATGAATACAAGAAGGGAGCTTTATAACTATTCCACGCACCAACTGTATCAGGCAAAGCTGAAGCATAGCGTTTTGCCTGTTCCAGCACATTTTGAGGGTCGGTTGATACTCTTTTTGCTTCCAAAATTCCAAGTAAAACACCATCCACGAACAGAGCATAATCCGCAGGTCCGTTTTCGGTTGGGTATTCCTCCACAGCGTGGTTAGACAGAACAGTATTGTCTTTTACTTTATTGTAAGGAATGATAACCCAAGGTGGATTTAGAGATTTTAACTGTATATCAATCTTTGTTTTACGTGTTAACCATTCGTTTTCATTCATAACTAGCCCTGCTTGTCAGATTTTAGAGGTTTACTTTTTTTGTCTGAAGGAACATAGCCAATAATTAAATCATTTATCGGGTCATATCCAACAGCTTTAAGTGCTTTGCGACAATGCATTACAGTATAAGGAGTTGATAGCCGGCACTCAGTAAACCATCCGTTAGTAAGTATCAAGTGCTCTCCAAATTCGTCTTTGTTCTTACAAAACTTATAGATCCCTCTAAAATGACATCCGGATATTCTTGCACATGCTCTTCCTTCTGGTAAACGGTGTCTGCCAGCTTGTTTCGAATGTCTTTAATGATGTCTTTTTGTTCTTTCATTTGAAACCCCAGTAGGTGATTTCTTTGGATAGCACACCTATCTGAGCTAACATTATCTGTCAATAACAAAATCTGCGGCATCCTTAGGCAAGGTATCAAGCCAATTTGGGTGATATGAACTAAATGAACATAAATCCCTGTGTGGCAACATGATACTTGATAGCGTGGCTATCCTCTCTCCTTAGCAATACGGAGTCAATACGGACTTAGTCCGTATTGACTCCGTATTGATTCCGTAATGCAAAGGGGGAAGAAACGGATTTTTCGGTACAATATGTCCCGTCATTCCAGCGAAGGCTGTGAATCCAGTTTTTTTTTAAGACTCCATATGTATGACAAATAACCATTTGTATATCAACACGTTGTCGTATCATCCCTCTGGGGTTTTACAGGACTGGATTCCAGCCTTCGCTGGAATGACGGTGTGTTTTTTACGACACGGAATGCTTGACATGACACTAGTGTCACGTCCAGTTTTGGGTTAAAGCAAAGCACAATTTCCCGACGAAGACTACATAATGATGGTGGTATTATGGGGAGATTTGTACATTCTGCCGGCACTTTTCTTGGCAAGACCGTTAATTTTTATTGACAATCACAGCGGAGCATTATAGTTTGTGCGCATCGATATTGACTATAAAAATCAATTGGGAGTGAAGATGATACGATCGCTATTACTTGTCACAATCCTGATCATAACCTGTCTTGCTTTGCATGCGCAAGCGGACTCTGACCGAGGGGAGCCACAAACACTCACACGCACCCCGGAATATGGCATCTTTGTGTCGCTTCCCACTACCGGGATCGAAACTTCACCCCGCAAGAATTGGAAGAATTCCATGGGCTCCAAAATAGGTATTTTTAGCAGATTTCCAGCCCATAGACTTCTGAATATTCAGGCGGAATTGCATCTTCAACAGCATATCGCAACGCTGAATGTGCCGCAACCCTACCCTTATGTGATCGCCATGAAAGAAACGCTCAATTCCTTTAAGCTGAGAATGCCGGTAACAGTTTGCTTGCTTGGCGATCATATTGCGAAAGAGTATCTCCCACAGATCGGTTTTGGCTTATATCTGGACACGCCGCTGTATTGCCGGAAGATCGAGAATCGGGATTATATATCTGAAATCAGGACGGAAAGATTTGATATCACAAGCTCATACCCAATGGTCACTCTCGGAATGAATATTCTGATCGGATTCAGAAAAGGACCGGTTTTTACAGAATTGCGCTTCAGCCATGATCTCACTGAACTTGAGCTGTCGCGTTTGGAGGGAAGAAACATCCGGCATTTTGATTCCGGCTTGGTGGTCGGCTACACTATGTTTTGAGAATGGTCTCCACCGGCGGGTCAATCTCGCGGAGCCGCTATTGCGGCATGGCTCGTGTCTCGTCAATCATTCAATGTCGCAAAAGGCATTTTTGCGTCTATTGGGATGCCGAACTCCGATTCGGCTGTGGTTTGCTTTAGTTGTGGGGAATCGGAATTCCCCACCCCAAGCTTGACATGACACTCGTGGGCTCAGGCATCAATCATACGGACTATTGTATTTATAGGTGAAGCCGCGAAAGTAAATATATTCACCATCCACGCGAGGAGTGATTTCCCAGATCGGATAAAAATATCTCTCACTGCTCAGAATCCCGTCAAAGAGCATTTGTTTCTCTCCCGTTTCCAGATTGATTCTGGCAATATTAGTCGCGCTGTAAACCTTTTGTGAGACATAGATATCTGCCCCCGTGGGAGAGAAAGCAAAGGCGCTGCAAACCTCCACTTCCCGGATGGTTCCATTTGCGCTATCGTAGATCCTCAGCTTGTTTGTGTCATTCACCCGCACATACGGTTTGCTCAATAAACCATAGAACCGCCGATTGTTTGAGACCCCAAGGGTGGGATAGGGACCGCTCTCCCGCATGATCATCGTGGAGCCTGCGCCATCGGCGTCGCAGCGATACAAACCAACGCCGGTCAATATATTATCATAGACGCTGTAGAAATAATACTTATCCAAATCACTGCGATAGACGGCATATTCAGCGGACGGGGAATTGTTGATTTCCACTCGCTCTCCCGTTTGGAGGTCAAGCCGGTTGATTTTGCCCTCCCGGATCATGGTGAGATATCGGTTGTCTGAAGAAAGAGCTGGGTGGTACAGGGTGTCGGCATTTTCCGGCGTGAGATTTTGGAGCTGTGTTCCCCAGAAACTAACGGTATAGATATCTCCGTTAGCAGCGAAATAGAGCTTTTGCGCGGCTATCGAGGCAGCCAGAAAAGACTTGTCCGTGCAGATCAAAGTGTCCGGTATCAACCGTATGTTGTTATCGTTGTCCATATTTCTGCGCACCAAGCTGTTGCCGAGAAAAAATACAGCATCCGGTTCAAAGCTAAAAGCCTTGCCCATTGCCGCGTCATAAAAACGCAATCCGCTAACCATCTGCACCGTAGGCTCAAGCTTCAGTGCGCTGTGCACCGCATAATCCACCGGCGGAAATATATACAGCAAATCGCAAGCCATAAGTAGAAACAACATCGCCACTGCGGTAAGAATCAAAGCCATCTGTCTAAACATCGGTTACGCTCCTGATTGGAAATACTTCATGGGGTATTTTTATCAAGGCGATATTTATGTCAAGCTGATTCTCATTCTTTTTTTTCGCAATCGTTCGGAAGCTCTCATTTCCACTAAGCCATTGACAAAATATGGGGATAAAAAATGCTTGAGCAAAAAGTAGAATTGAAGTGAGTAGATAAAATGAGGAAAGCAGTCGTCTCAATCGTCGGACGCCCCAACGTCGGCAAATCGACACTGTTCAACCGTCTGTGCCGCAAACGCATAGCCATTGTTGATTTTGAAGCCGGAATTACCCGCGACCGCAAATATGAGGACGTCGAATGGAACGGAAAACTCTTCCGTCTTGTCGATACCGGCGGGATAGTTTTTGACAGCGGCGAAGCCATGGACAAGATGATCAAGCATCAGGCACTGTTGGCGATCGACGAATCCGATCTGATCCTCTTTATGGTGGACGCGCAAACGGGGACCACGGACATCGACAAAGAGATCGCGCAGATCCTTTATCCGCATAGGGATAAGGTGATGCTGGTGGCAAATAAGGCGGATAACGAAAAGTTTGAATGGGAGATCTATGATTTTCTCCAGCTCGGATTTGGCGACGCCTTTCCGATTTCCGCTTCCCAGGGAAGAAACACCGGCAATTTCCTTGATGAACTACTCAGCCTCATTCCCGGAACCCAGGACGCCTATCTGGAAGAGAAAAAGGTGAACACCCGCATCGCTGTGGTGGGCAAACCGAATGTGGGCAAATCCTCCATCGTGAACCTGCTTTTGGGCAGCGAAAAACAAATCGTGGACGCTGTTCCGGGCACGACCAGAGACGCCATCGACACCGTATTTCGTTATCACGGAAAGGATTACACTCTGATCGACACTGCCGGATTGCGCCGCAAAACCAAGGTCACTTATGGCGTGGAGTATTTCAGCACGATGCGGACTATCGACGCGGTGGATAGATCGGACATCGTGATCCTGGTGCTCGCCGCCAATGAAGAAGTTTCCGTTCAGGACGTCAAGATCGCCTCTTATGCCAAACGCAAAATGAAAGAAATCATGATCATTTTCAACAAGTGGGATCTCGTGGAAAAAGAGACCGGCACCACCGGCAAGTTCGTCTCCGAGTTGCACTTGCAGATGCCTTTTCTGCAATTTGCCCCGATACAATTCATTTCCGCTTTGACGAGCCAACGCATTCACCGCGTGATGGAAACCATCGTCCGCATTGAAGAAGAAAGCGAAAAAAGAGTGAGCACCAGCGAGCTCAACCGCTTTATGGAAAGAGTGGTGGAACACCGTCCTCCCACCGATGCCAAGGGGCAACACATCAAGATTTTTTATATCACTCAGGCGGCGATCAAACCGCCAACCTTCATATTTTTCTGCAACAAACCGCGGCTGATCACGGAAAACTATCGCCGCTATCTCAATAATCAGATCAGGGAAATGTTTGCCTTTGAAGGGGTTAGCATCAAACTGATCTTCAAGGGAAGGGACAAGGAAGATGTGTCCGAATAGCAGATATATCGTATTTATGTGGCTTGTGGCGCTCGGATCATTTCTGATCGGCAGCATACCATTTGGCTGGATCATCGGCAAACTCTTTTACAAGAAGGACATCCGCAACGAGGGCAGCGGAAATATTGGTGCCACGAACGCTTTGCGAAGTTATGGCGCTGGAGCCGGAATCCTTGTATTGTTCCTTGACGCTGCCAAGGGGTTCGTCGTCACTTATGCTGCGCTGGTGTTTTGGCAGTGGGAGTATCTCACTCTCTTGGCGGGACTTATGGTCATCATGGGACACATGCACAGTGCCTTTCTCGGTTTCAAAGGCGGCAAGGGAGTCGCCACCGCGGTTGGCGTCTTTTTGGTGTTTGCTCCGATGCCCTTTTTGATCGTGCTGCCGCTTTTCGTGCTATCGGTGCTGATTACCCGTTATGTGTCCTTTTCATCGCTGCTTGCGGCAATCGGCATCCTCGTCGTTGCGGTAGTCGATTATCGTTTCCAGCCTGGAATCGCCTTGCTCAAATCGAGATATTCATCTTGCGAATACATCTGTGTGGTGGCTTTGATCGTCGCGCTCATCATCTTTAAGCACCTTCCTAATCTGAAAAGACTATATCAGGGAACCGAGAACAGATTCGGCTCTTCCAAAAAGGACATTACATAGAATGTGTGGAATCATCGGCGTTTTCGGAACTCCTCACGCGGCTCGGCTTGCCGCTTTGGGCATGTTTGCCGAACAGCATCGCGGTCAGGAAAGCTGCGGCATGGCGGTGAGCGACGGCAAGGTCATCCGCCTGCATAAAAGCATGGGACTGGTGAAGGAAGTCTTTACGGAAGAAAGGCTTGGCACTTTGCCGGGAGAGATCGCCATCGGACATGTGCGCTATCCAACCAAGGGCAGCGCCACGCATTTTAACTCCCAGCCCCATCTTGTGGAAACGCTATCGGGACCCACCTACGCGCTTTCCAGCAATGGAGACATCGTCAATTATGCGCAAATCCGCTTCATGCTGGAAGCCGAAAACATCTATTTTAATAGTGATAACGATGGAGAACTGTTAGTCAAATACATCGCCTGGCAGATCAAGATCAAGGGCAGCGGCATCCTGGATGCGATCCGGCACCTGATGCACGATATCAAAGGCGCGTATTCAAGTGTGTTCAGCACCCGGGACGAGCTCTATATGTTCCGCGATCCTTTGTGCATCAGACCCATGGTTTGGGGCAAACTCGCTGATGGAGCCGTAGTCGTGGCGTCTGAAAGCTGCGCGTTGGATACCATGGATGTGATCCAGCGACAGGAAGTTCCGCCGGCAGGAATCATCCGTGTGAACCGTGAGGGGATCACTATCATCGAAAACGATTCCGATCTCTATCGCAATCACAAAAACAACCGTAGTTGCATCTTCGAACATATCTATTTTTCCAGGCCGGACAGCTATCACTTTGGCGAAAACGTCTATGAAGTTCGGGAACAGATCGGAGCGTTTTTGGCAGACAGCGATAAAGAGCTTGAGGTCGATTGTGTCGTTCCGGTTCCGGATTCCTCCAATTTCATCGCGTTGGGCTATGCCAACCAAAAACGGGTTCCGCTTTCTCTGGGCTTGATCCGCAACCACTATGTCGGGAGGACTTTCATCAAACCGGAACAAACCGTCCGGGATGAAAGCGTGCGCCAGAAATTCAACGCCCTGCCGCATTTCTTCATCGGGAAAAGTGTCCTGTTAGTGGATGATTCCATCGTGCGCGGCACCACCATCCGCAAGATCGTGAAGATGATCAAAAACGCAGGCGCCAAAGAGATCCATCTGCGCATCGGCTCTCCGCAGGTCTGCTATCCATGCTATTATGGGATCGACACACCCGATCCAAAAGAATTGGTGGCAAACCGTTTCAGCCTCGAACAGATTAGAGAGCGCACCGGCGTGGATAGCCTCAAACATCTGACGATGAAAGACTTGCGCGCCAGCGTCCAAAACCCGCAGGATTATTGCTATGCCTGCTTTGACGGGGATTACCCGATAGGGAAATAATACATGGACATCGTGGATATTCTGAAAAGTTTTACCAATATGAAAGTTATCGTTCTTGGCGACATAATGCTGGATCACTATGTGCGTGGGAGAGTGGAACGCATCTCTCCCGAAGCGCCGGTGCCGGTGATTGAAGTCCAAAACGTTGAATATCGGCTTGGCGGAGCAGCAAACGTAGCTTTGAATTTGCACAGCCTCGGGGCTGGGGTTCAATTGATCGGCATCTGCGGTAATGATTCAGCCGGTATTGAACTACTCAAACAGATGGCAGACAGGAACATGGACAGTGCAGGGATTATCACTTTGGAGAAACGCCCCACCACTTTGAAGACCAGGATCACAGCGGCAAATCAACAAATTGTGCGGATCGATTATGAGGACAAGACCGAGATTCCTGAGGAGCTGCAAGATCAAATTCTGCAAATACTTGAAGTGATGCTCGACCAGGCGGATGCACTCATCATTGAAGACTACAACAAAGGCTTGCTCACCGGGCGGGTGATCAAATCCGCGATCTCTCTCTGCCGCGAAAGGGGCATTCCGGTGGCTGTCGATCCCAAACAGAAACACTTTTTTGACTATCTAAACGTGGATATTTTCAAGCCAAATTACAGCGAAATGCAAACTAATCTGGGAACCAGTTTTGACACGGAAGAGGAATTCCTCGCTGCCGCGAAGCACCTCAGGGAAAGGATCGATGCGAAATACCTGATCGTGACCCGCGGTGCCAAAGGCATGTCCATCTTTGGCGAAAGCATCGAAGCTGTCCATCTTCCCACCTGCGCCAGGGAAGTCTTTGACGTCTCAGGTGCCGGCGATACGGTGATCAGCGTCCTCGCGATTGCTTATGCGGTCTTGAGAGACATCCTCACCGCAGCGGAAACGGCAAATCACGCCGCCGGAGTGGTTTGCGGTAAACAAGGCACTGCGGCGGTGAGCCCTCAGGAGATATTGGAATCCTATCATGATCGCGGGTAAGATCAAGACCTGGAATCAGATACAAAGCCTGGTCGCCAAACTGAGGGCGGAAAAAAAGAGCATCGTTTTCAGCAACGGCTGTTTCGATCTAATCCATGCCGGTCACGTGCTCTATCTTCAACAGGCACATACGCTTGGGGACGTCCTGATCATCGGGCTGAACAGCGATGCCGGCGTGCGCAGGCTCAAAGGCGATTCGCGTCCGATCGTCGAGCAGGTCAATCGTGCCATTGTTTTAGCGGCATTGCAGTCCGTGGACTATGTCGTCATCTTTGAAGAAGATACACCTTATGAACTGATCAAACTCATTCAACCGGACGTCCTTGTCAAAGGCGGAGACTGGAAAACTGATCAGATTGTGGGAGCGGACATCGTGATCTCCCGTGGCGGCAGGGTGGAAAGTATCGCGTTTAATGAAGGGCTTTCCAGCTCGAATATCATTGCTCGAATAAAGGGTCTTTGACGAACATGGAAGAGCACCACATCGAAGATTCCGGAACGGTCGTTTCAGTCCACGGAACCCACGTGCGCGTGGAAGTTGTGCGTGGAGCGGGATGCAAATCCTGCAGCATGCGCGGATTTTGTTTCAGAAAAAACGTTCCTGCCGTTTTTGACCTTGAAACTGAGCTGGATCTCAAAGCCGGTGATAGGGTGGAGCTGGAGATATCTCCCGGCGCAAGAGTGCTTTCAGCGCTTTTGATCTTTGGTGTTCCGCTGTTCTTTCTCTTTGGAGGATTCCTGATTTCTGCGCATTGGCTGATAGAATTGCCCTCGATCGGCATTGCTTTTCTTGCAATGGCGCTTAGTTTTTTTATCATCAGATATTGCGACCGCAACGTTGCGGGTAGCATCAAGGTACGAATAGGACGTAAAATATGATCATCCATCTGAACGAAATGGTTTTCTATGGTTTTCACGGCGTGCACGATGAAGAACGCCGTCTCGGACAGCGCTTTATCGTTACGGCACATCTGTTTACGGACGATGCCGGCGATCGCGATATCCTCCATTTGAAAGACACCGTGGACTATACAAAGGTCTTTGAGGACATCAAAGAGATCATGGAGTCTCATCAATTTCACATTCTGGAGACCTGCGCAAACACTGTGGCGGACAAACTTTTGGCGGATTATCCTCTCCTGACCAAGGTCAGGATCTGCATCCAAAAACCCTCGGTGGCGATCCAAGGCTCGCTCAAATCCGTCGAAGTGGAGATGACGCGGGAGCGCTGAATGATCGCCTATTTATGTCTCGGCTCCAATCTTGCCGATCCCTCCAAACAGATACAAATAGCTGTTGAGCAGATCGAAGCTGTGCAGGATATTTTTATCCTCAGAAAATCTGGACTAATCGAGACAGAGCCATACGGTATCACAGATCAACCGATGTTTTTCAATCAGATATTGGAGATCAAGACCAGCCTGGCACCCGATGCTTTGCTCAATCGCTTGCTTGATATCGAAAGCCAAATGGGCAGAATTCGCGATAACCGCTGGGGGGCGCGCATCATAGATATAGACATCCTGCTCTATGATGATCTTGTCATAAATAGCGAGACACTCACGCTTCCGCATCCGGACTTTCACTATCGCACCTTCGCCCTGAAATTATTATGCAAATTGATCCCCGATAAAATACATCCGATTTTGAAGAAAAGCTATGCCGAGATGCTTGGCATGCTTGAAGATAAGGAGAACTGATGAAAGCCCTTGCAGCGATCATACTTGCCGCCGGAAAGGGAACCAGAATGAAATCCGACCGCGCCAAAGTGACCTTCCCCATTGCCGGAAAACCAATGATTCAAAGAGTTGTGGACAGCGCCCTCAAGCTGGATTGCCAAAGCGTCTGCGTGGTCGTCGGCTATCAAATGGACAGCGTCGTTGCCTGCCTTGAAGACGACGACCGTATCGATTTTGTCGAACAAAGCGAACAGCTCGGCACCGGACATGCCGTTCTGATGGCGGAGCAGATTCTGAAAGACTTTGAAGGCGATGTGTTGATCCTCTGCGGAGACGTTCCGCTGCTCAGCTATGAAACTCTGCAACAGCTTCATGCCGAACACGTTGCGACAGCGGCTTCATGCACTGTCTTGACCGCTTTTTTGGATGATCCGGGGAAATATGGCAGAATCCTGCGCGATCCAGATGGCAAGATCAGCGGCATCGTGGAATTCAAAGACGCCACCGCTGCGCAAAGAGCGATCCAAGAATGGAACACCGGCATCTATTGCTACGATGCCAAAGAGCTGTTTTCCGCCCTGAAACTGACCTCAAATCAGAATCAGCAGGGAGAATACTACCTCACGGACACCTTGCACATCCTGCATGGACAGTGTAAAAAGGTCGTTTCCGTCGTGCTCAAAGACCTCACCGAGGTTTCCGGCGTCAATTCACAACAGCAATTAGCGGAACTTGAAGACGCCTTCATCGCCAAGGTTCGCGAGCATTGGCTAAATAACGGGGTCGTCATGCATAACCCCGCCACGATCTATATCGACGACACCGTCGTCCTCCAGCCGGACGTCGAGATCGGGCAAAACACCATCATCAAAGGAGGCAGCATGGTCGATAGAGGTGCTTTCATCGGTTCGAACTGCTATATCGACCACAGCAAGATCAGCTCCGAGAGCATCCTCGAGGGCTATAACATCCTCGTCTATGCCCATATTCCCGAACATCACATCGTCGAACTCGGCGAGACCTACATCGAAGAAGAAATCTTTGAAGGATAAATACCTCTATTCTCCTTGGCGGTTGGATTACATTCTCGGCGAAAAACCTGAGGACTGCATCCTCTGCCGTTATCAGAATCTCGGGGAGGATTGCGAAAACCTCATCGTCTGGCGCGGAAAGCATTGCTATATAATGCTTAACCGCTACCCCTATAACAACGGACACATCATGATCGTCCCCTACCGCCATGCGGACAGCCTTGGCAAGCTCGACCATCTCGCGCTCAATTCGCTTTTTAGGCTTTTGCAGGCGGGTGAATCCGCTTTGACTGAAGTTTACAAATGCGAAGGGATCAATATCGGCTTGAATCTCGGTCTCGCAGCGGGCGCCGGAATCCGTGATCACCTACATTTCCACATGGTTCCGCGTTGGCAGGGTGACAGCAATTTCATGAGCGTAATTTCAGGCGAACGCGTGATCCCTGAAGCATTTGAGCTTAGCTGGCAGAAGCTCAGAGACCAATTTGCCATACTGCTTACCCCCACGGAACTTTACTAATGAGTTTGACAGTTAACGGGGATCGAAAATCATTGTCCCCAAAACGCAAATGGTGGCTCTGGGCGTTAGTCTTTGTCGCTCTACTGGCGGTGCTGGCGATATTCTTGAAGGGGTATCTTCCGGGTGCCGGAGACGACCTGCCGGACGAAGATAGCATGCCCGCCATCAAAGTGGTGGTCGTAAACGGTTGCGGCTACGTTGGTTTAGCTTCCGAATATGAGAAATACATCATGTGTAAAAACATCGAGGTGCTCAGATTGGAAAACACGCGCAAGCCCTTGTATGACAAATCGATAATAGTAGTGAAAAAAGAAGATAAACAAGACCTGGAACGCCTGAAGAAGATGACCGGCATCCAGCGCTGGACAATGGCGCTGAACGAACATTACGATGCCCCGTTCATCATCATACTCGGACGCGATTACGAAGAATTTATAAAGTAAAGCCTGGAGGAGAGATTGCCCAGTAAAGAAAAACTGGAAGCCATCCTGGAATGGCTCCAAGACAAAAAAGCCGAGAACATCCGCATCTACGATGTGGAAAAGACCAGCGGCTACACGGACGTCATCGTTGTTTGCGAAGGCGGCGCGGATTTGCACAACAAGGCGATCGCCAATCATTTGATCGACATGGCGAAGGAATATAGCCTCAGCGTTATGAGCAAGGAAGGGATCGATTTCGGACATTGGATCCTGATCGATATCGGGGACGTCATCGTCCACATCTTCCTTTCCGAAACGCGCGATTATTACAAGATCGACGAGCTTTTCGAACGGGTCAAAAACCGCCAGCTTGAAGAGATTCCGGAATGATCAAACACATCCTGCATGAGCATATCGTTCAGACCCTGGACAAGCTCGGATACTCACACGAGCGTGATTTCAACGTGGAGATTCCGAATAATTCGGAGTTTGGTGACTATTCCACCAACGCGGCGATGGTTTTGGCAAGGGAAAACAAGCTTACTCCTAAGGCTCTGGCAGAAACGCTGCACAAGGAATTGAAAAAAAACAAGTCCTATAAAAAGGTGGAAATCGCCGGACCGGGGTTCATCAATTTCTACATCTCCGCGACCCTGTTTCAAAGGATGTTGTGGGACATCCACTTACAGGCGGATACCTATGCCCGTTCCGATTTTGGCAAGGAAGAGAAAGTTCTGCTGGAATTTGTCAGCGCCAACCCCACCGGCCCTTTAAATATCGTCAGCGCCCGTGCCGCCGCTTTTGGGGACACGCTTTACCGCGTGATGAAATACGTCGGCTACGCCCCCACCCGTGAATTCTATATCAATGACGCCGGCAACCAAGTGGACATCCTGGCGGAATCATTGGAGCTTCGCTTGCGCGAGATCCACGGTGAAAAGATCGGTGAATTCCCTTATGAAGCATATCACGGAGACTACGTCAAACACTTGGCGCACAAGCTAAACGCCGCTGAAGGCATACGCATCTTCATGATGCCTGAAAAAGACCGTATCGAACACCTCAAGGAATATGCCCTCAGCGAGTTGCTTAATATGCAAAGACACAGCCTGGAAAAATTCGGCGTCACTTTCGAAGCCTGGGTCTCGGAAAAGACCCTGCGCCAGGAAGGAGTAGTCGAAGAAGTGCTCAGCTATCTCACTGAAGCGGACTGCACTTATGAAAAAGATGACGCCATCTGGTTTTGTTCCACCAAGTTCGGGGACGACAAAGACCGCGTTCTGATGAAAAGCGACGGTTCGATCACATATTTCGTGCCTGATCTGGCTTATCATCTCACCAAGATCCAACGCGGCTACACCACTCTGATCGACGTCTTTGGTCCCGATCATCACGGCTATGTTCCGCGGCTAAAAGCTGCTTTCAAAGCCCTCAATTTTGATGACAATATGTTGGAGATCATCTTCCTGCAGCAAGTGAACCTCTTTGAAAGCGGAGAACGCGTCAAGATGAGCAAACGCGCCGGAAAGATCGTCACCATGGACGATCTGCTCAGTCTTGTGGGCAAGGACTCCGCTCGATATTTCTTCATAGCCCGCAAGGCAAACGCGCATCTCAATTTCGATCTGGAATTGGCGATGAAGAAGAACAATGAAAACCCCGTATATTATTGCCAATATGCCTACGCCCGCATCTGCAGTATCCTCAAAAAGGCAAAGAAGGATCGCGTCCTGCCCAAAACCTTCAAGAAAGAAATGTGTGCAAAGCTCAATAAACCGGAAGAGCTGGCGATCATCCAGAAACTCACGGATTTTCCCGAACTTCTGATCCTGATCTCCGTCCACCGCGAACCACACCGCTTGGCAAATTACATGGAAGAGCTATGCGGTCTTTTCCATCGTTATTACAACAAATATCAGGTGGTCAGCGAAAAGAACAAGGATCTCTCAAAAGCGAGGCTGCTCTTGATCGAGTGCATTAAAAACACGCTTGCCCTCTGCTTTGATATGATGGGAATCAGCGCACCGGAGAAGATGTAGGAACGCCATGCCGAGCATCCGCTATATGCAGGTTCAGGACAAAGATCAGGTGTATCGCATCGAGTGCGAAGCTTTTTCCACACCCTGGCCTAAAGATGCTTTTGAGGAAGATTCGATCTATGACCGATTTATCCTCTTCGATGGCGATACAGTGCTGGGCTATATCTTCTGCCACAGCGTTATAGACGAATGCACGATCGTCAATTTCGCCATCGATTCCACCCACAGACGCCAGGGCTATGGATCGATGCTGCTTGATCACGCGCTGAAAGCCACTTTGCCAAAAGAGGTCAAATATATCTATCTGGACGTCCGTGCATCCAATCTCGCCGCTCAGAGTATTTACCTCAAATTCGGTTTCAGGACGATCGGCATCCGCAGGCATTATTACAGCCAACCGGATGAAGATTCGCTCATAATGCAAAAGATCCTCGAAGGAAACGCTGATGAAAAACTATGACTTTCTGGTGATCGGCAGCGGCATTGCCGGGCTGGTCTATGCCCTGCGCGTTTCCGAGAAAGGAAAAGTGGCGCTCGTCACCAAAAAAGGCTTGTTTGACTGCAATACAGACTATGCCCAGGGTGGAATCGCAGCAGTGCTGGACGTGAGCGATTCCTTTATCCATCACATCGAGGACACTTACAAAGCCGGTGCGGAACTGGGCAAAAAACAGGTGATCAGCAAGATCATCGAAGAAGGTCCCAAGCTCATCCAATACCTGATCGATCAGGGTACTGATTTTACCAAACGCGCGGAAAACTATGATAAGAGCCTTGAAAACCTTTCGCTCAACATGGAAGGCGGGCACACCCATCGGCGAGTTGCATATTCAGCGGATTCTACCGGGCACCAGATTATGCAAGCTTTGGTCGCGCGTTGTCTCGAAAACGCAAATATCGACATCTTTGAAAACCACATCGCCATCGACCTGATCACTCAGCACCACATCGTTCAGGACGACGGTTTCATCCCCGGAATTTCCTGTTGGGGCGCCTATGTGATGGATTGTTCCAGCCTTGAAGTGCAAATCTTTCGTGCCCGCAAGACGATGATGGCTACCGGCGGCGCAGCGCAGATCTATGCTCACAACACCAATCCGGACATCGCCACCGGCGACGGCATGGCAATGGCACGTTTGGCAGGAGCCCGCTTGGCGAATATGGAGTTTGTCCAGTTTCATCCCACTGCCTTTTGGAGACCGGGAGGAGGCACTTTCCTGATCAGCGAAGCGCTGCGAGGCGAGGGAGCTATCCTGCGTCTTTCCGATGGCAGCTCTTTTATGGAAAACTATCATCCTCAGGGAAATCTTGCCCCCCGCGATGTTGTTTCCCGCGCCATTGATGCCGAACTCAAGAAAAGAGGCGAGAAATTCTGTTATCTGGATGCCACCGGCATCCCCACTGAAATCTTGAAAAGCCACTTTCCCTTTATCGACAAACGCTTGATGGAGCACGGCATCGATTTTTGCACAATGCCCATACCTGTGGCCCCGGCGGCGCATTATTTCTGTGGCGGAGTGCTTTCCACCATTGAAGGCATCACCGATATCCGTAATCTCTTTGCTGCCGGAGAAGTTGCTTGCAGCGGTCTGCATGGCGCTAACCGCCTGGCGTCGAACTCGCTATTGGAAGCCCTCGTGATCTCGTGGCACGCCGGAAACCATCCTTCAAACGATGAAGCGGTGGATTTTCCCACAATCCCGCACTGGCATAAGAAGGACAATTTCAACGAAAACGAGTGGGTCGTGATCTCCCACAACCGCGAGATCATCGGCACGATCATGCACGGCTACGTAGGCATCCGCCGATCAAGACGCTTGCTTAAATATGCTCTGACGAGGATTGAAAACATCTATAACGAGATCAACAATTTCTACCAACACAACGCCGTCCGCAAGGAAGTAGTCGAAACCAGAAACATGGCAATTATCGCCATTGCAGTCATCCGCAGCGCTTTGATGCGCAAGGAAAGCCGTGGCACGCATTTTCTGATTGACAACCCCGAGCGCAACGACGCCATCTTTCAGACCGATACAATCATTTGAGTAACCATGAGCGGATTTTTCATCACATTTGAAGGCATCGAAGGCAGCGGAAAGAGCACCCAGATCAGGATGTTAGGCGATAAACTGGCATTGCATGGCATTGATTGCGTCATCACCCGCGAACCTGGCGGACCTCCGATCTCCGAAGCGATCCGCAAGATCCTGCTCGATCCGGCAAACAAAGAAATGCTCCCCGAAACCGAATTACTTCTCTACATGGCAAGCCGCGCCCAACACAGCGGCGAGTGGATCATTCCAGCCCTTGAAAGTGGAAAGATCGTGCTTTGCGACCGCTACTACGATTCCACCTTTGCCTATCAGGGCGCCGCGCGCGACCTTGATCTCAATTTTATTCATGCTCTCACCAGTTTTGCCACCTTTGCGACGGTGCCGGACATCACTTTTTTGATCGATCTGCCCGTGACCACAGGGCTGACGAGAATCCAAAACCGCAAGCTCGACCGCCTCGAGATGGAGGACATCTCTTTCCACGATAAAGTGCGCAAACAGTATTTGGCGATTGCCGCCGCCGAACCTTTCAGATATATTATCCTTGACGGTCAAAAGGAACCGGATAGGATTCACGACGATATTTTTCACAGTGTTTTAGCCCGAATAGGAGTTCAGTAATGACAAAACCCAAACACAGACTCGCCCTGATCACTATCGCCGGAATTTGGCTGCTTTCGGCTATCCTGCTCTTCGCAGCCACCAACGCCTTCGCCCAAACCCAGAGCAAAGGAACGGATATTTATTCCCAGCTCGGGCTTTTCAGCGATGTGCTCAACCGTCTGAAACAAAATTATGTGACCGATCTCAACGACGAAGAACTGATTAAAGCTGCGATCGTCGGCATGCTGGGCTCCACGGACCCCCACACCACCTATTTCACCGCGGATGAATTCAAGGATTTCACCACCAGCACCAAAGGCGCTTTCGGAGGCTTGGGAATCCAGATCGACAAGATCGGGGACTATGTGACCGTCGTATCTCCCATCGAAGGAACGCCGGCATACCGGATGGGCATCACTGCCGGAGACCGGATCATCAAGGTGGACGACAAGAACATCGTCGGACTGAGCACAGACGAAGCTATCAAGCTCATGCGCGGAGACGTCGGAACCCAGGTCATCATCACGATCAGCCGTCCCGGCATCGCCAAGGCTCTCGAATTTATCATTATTCGCGAAACCATCAAAATCAAGAGCGTGCCATATTTTTTCAAGCTTTCAAACAATGTGGGCTATATCCGCATCAGCCAGTTCAACGAAAACACCATCAACGAGCTGCGCACCGCCTTGACCGAGCTTGAAAGCCAAAACATCCGCGGCTTGATCCTTGACCTCAGATGGAATCCCGGTGGATTGCTGGATCAGGCAGTGGACACCGTAAACGAATTTATCGGCTCCGGCAAACTCGTAGTCGAAACCAAGGGTAAAACCATCGCCTCCAACCGCCAACATTTCACCCGTTTCAGCACCAAAGCCCGCAACTATCCCATCGTCGCGCTTGTGAACGAAGCTTCCGCCAGCGCTTCCGAGATATTTGCCGGATCTTTGCAGGACTGGGACAAGGGACTCGTGATGGGAAAAACGACCTTTGGAAAGGGCAGCGTCCAACAGCTTTTCACCCTCTCCAACGGCAGCGGCGTCAAGGTCACAACCTCCTATTATTATATCAAATCCGGCAGATGCATCCATAAGATGCTGAACGACCAGATATTGAAAGGGAAAACGGTCAGCGAAAGCGAGATCAAGGAAGATGATAAACGCAACCATGAAAAGATCTATCACACCGTCAACAAACGCGAGGTTTTTGGCGGAGGAGGCATCACTCCGGATATCGAAACGGAATCGGATCTGCTCACTCTCTTTGGCGCCGAGCTGCGTCGCAAAAGCATCTTCTTCAACTGGGCGGTCGATTATCTTGTGGAGCACGAACACAAAGTCTCAAAGGACATCGTCATCGACAACGACATCATGGAAGATTTTCTCCGCTATGCAAGAAACAACGATATCAAATATAGTGCCGCCGATCTCGACAGCGCCAAAACCTTTATCCGCAACACGATCAAGAGCGAGCTTATCCGCAAGGTATATGGCGATTCCGAAGCATATAAAGTAACCATTTCCATGGACAAACAACTCCAAAGCGCGATCGATCTCTTTGACCGTTTCAGCACCATGGACGCAATGTTTGAGCACGCCCGCTCTTTGAAAAAGAAATAACCCTGGGAGAAAACACCATGTCATTTGATCCCGCCCTGCGCAACATGTTGATCTTTCTCGTTGATGATGAGGCGATCAACCTCAAGCTGCTTAAGACCATTCTCAACCAAGCCGGATTTGAGAACGTGATGCAATTCATATCCGGTGAAGATATGCTCTCAGTGCTCGAAACCACGATTCCGGATGTGATTCTTTTGGACATCATGATGCCCGGCATCAGCGGTTATGAAGTACTGGAAAGGGTAAAAAGTAATCCCCTGCAATTGAATGTTCCCTTTATCATGATCACCGCCGCATCTCACGAACCGGAGATGGAACCCATGCGCAAGAGCTTTGAACTCGGTGCCGTGGACTATATCACAAAACCGTTTTCCAGTATCGAACTGGTGATGCGCATCCAATCCGCACTCAAACTCGAAAGACAAAGACAGGCTTTGGAAGCGGCGGCAGACAAGATCAAATCCCTCGAAAAGCTGCTGCCCATCTGCTCCTACTGCAAAAAAGTGCGCAACGATCAAAACTATTGGCAGGACGTGGAAGTCTATATCTCCGCTCACACTGAGGCAATGTTTAGCCACAGTATCTGCCCCGGCTGCTATCAACTGTATGTAAAACCGCAGATCGACGAGCTGAAAAGCAAGTCCTGAGCCTCTGTCGCCTCAACCGGATAAAAAAGGAAAAACAATGAAACAGGTACTAATTGCGATTGCCATCATGATCCTGGTTTCAACGCTGCCTGCCCATCCCGCGGGAAGCGTCACCGCCAGATTCGATGCCACAACCAAGCTGCTCTCCATTTCTTTTGACCATAGCGTCAAAGACCCCACCGATCACTTCATCAAAAGCATCATAGTCAAAGTGGGCGGATCCATCATGATCACCCAAAACCTCAACATTCAGGAAAACGCCGCCGGAGGTTCATTCTCCTATAAATTGCTCAACCTCAAAAAAGGCGACGTGATCGAAGTCATTACCGAATGCAACAAAAGCGGTAAAAAATTCACAAAACTGACTCCGGGTTAAAGATAGCACCAATTTGTTTTTCATTCCCACCCGCGGGTCGGAATCTGAGCTTGATTTACTAAATATAAATCCGATACAAGTTATGGGTGTTCTCATGCTTTGGGAGTTTCTCATGGTTTGGATCGGGTTTTTTCTTACACAAGGACAGATAGAGGACTATGTAGTATGCAAATACGACTTTCGTAAACCATCCACAATTCTGTAACCAATCCTGCAGACAGGAACCGACGGGGACGTCGGTAATTCCATGATCATGATAGGGGTAGGGGAGTTATCCATTACTGGCTCCCCTCCCTCCGAACCGTACGTGCGGTTTTCCCGCATACGGCTCTCCAGAAAACAGGTATCTCATGTAAGAGACCGGCATAATTCACTGTGGGCTTCGGTTAAT
>JAUYAR010000165.1 GCA_030693415.1 Candidatus Cloacimonadaceae bacterium
AGAATAACTCACAGGATTCACGCGTATCCAGTGGCTTGTTGATCTGCACGAAAACTTCGCTTGGGGGGCATACTATGGAGGGGTGTAGCGCTATCGCAAAAAGTGGCAACCTAGCGTCAACTATATTAGGACTTGACAAGACTGGGATTTTTCATGGACAAGCTGCAGAGTTGGTTCATTTATTCACCGACACACTTCACACATAGCTCTGCTCTTGCTCAGCTTTTACTCTGCTTTTTCTGTGTTAATCTCATCTCTCACCTCTCATCTCTTACCCAAGCCCGCAAAAAAACACTTGACCAAATCTCTGCATCGAAAACTCATAGCAGATATGGAAAAGATTATCATTATCTCGCTTGTTTCGCTGCTGCTGACGCTATCGGTCAGCTTGGTAATGGCATCCGTGAATCCGGAAGATTTCTGGACGGATGGATATTGTGTGCAAAAGACTGCTCTCACTCCCACTCCGGGCGCCAAAAGCATCCGTGCCGAGATTGATGGGGAATGGAAGGAACTACCCCTGGTGAGTTTTCCCGCTGCTTTTTGGGATTGGAATCGCAACCGCAGGATCGAATATCTCGAGATTTTTCGCGAGATGCTTGAGCTTGGCGCTGAAAAGGCTCGCCGACCCCAGCTTTCCGGTCCGCACAATGGCATGGTTGCCACTTATGGCGCTCAGCGCAAGGATTCCGCATTTAAGCTCAACAACGCTGTCAAAGGCATGGGTTTCTGTCCGCGGGAGGATAAGATCGAGGAATTGATCGAGCGTCTGAAAAAAACTAAGGATGCTCCTCTGGCGGAAAAACTTGACGTGCTCGAAAGTCTCTACAAAGATGCTGAAAATATCTTCGCGCATGATCGGTTGCTCTCTCTTGAGCTGTATTCCGAGCCCGGTTTTTCCACGCAAACCTTCATCAACCAAATGGTCAATCCCGCCTGCGTGACGGTGTTTTTGGACATCCCAACCTATAAGATCAAGCAAGTTGTCCGTTTGCTGCATCCAATGAACCCGAATCTAAGCAAACAGGAACGCCTGATGACCGAGTATGTCAACCTCATACATTCCTATTTCCATGGCGAGTTCCCGCGGGACTATATCGCCGCAATTTATTACAGCACAGAGGTATATGACAGTTCTCCCGGAAGAAAGGATGCCCGCGGCACCAAAATGAGTCCCTGACCTCCGACGAACAACAGTGCCGATATCTGTCGGTATTCCTTGAAAATAAGGATTTGCTGACACATAAGGATAATTAAATGCATCATGACGAAGAATATCTCTTGGATGACTTTGAGCAGGAACCTGAAACTTGGGAAGAGCTCGAGCGCGTGGAAAAGACCGCGTTTCTGGCAACGATCGTTCGGCAAGGCGAAAGCCCCAAAGAGGTTGAAGCCAGCATGGACGAGCTTGAACGTCTTGCCGATACTGCCGGAATCATGATTTTGGGCAGATACAGCCAAAAGCGAAACGCACCCGAGCGAGGAACCTTCTTTGGTAAAGGCTTTTTGGAAGAAACCGCCACGAAAATGCATCAAGCCCAGGCGGATCTGCTGATCGTGAATGAAGAGCTGAGCCCAATGCAGGGTCGCAACATCGACCGCGATTTCAGCATCAGGGTAATCGACCGCACGGAAGTGATCCTCAGCATCTTTCACGATCATGCCAGAACCAAGGAAGCGAAACTGCAAGTCCGCCTTGCCGAACTTCAATACCAGCTTCCACGTCTGCGCAGGCTTTGGGGTCATTTTGACAAGGAGAGAGGCTCTGCCCGCTCAGCGGGAGGTTCCGCCAGCCGCGGCATGGGCGAAAAACAGATAGAGATCGACAAACGCCTGATCCGTTTGCAAATACGCCGGATCAATCAATCCATCACCGCCGTCGCTCATCAAAAAGAAACCCAACGCAAACAGCGGGAAAAAACTAAAAAACTCTGCCTCGTCGGCTATACCAATGCCGGTAAATCCACCCTGTTCAACGCTCTCACCAATGCCGGAGTGCTCGTCGAAGACCGCCTATTCGCCACGCTGGATTCCACCTCCCGACAGCTAAAACTCAGCACCGGCAGCCCGGTCGTGATCTCGGATACAGTGGGTTTCATCTCCAATCTGCCGCATCATTTGGTGGCATCTTTTCGCGCTACTTTGATGGAAGTGCAGGATGCCGATCTGCTCTTGCACGTGGTGGACGTATCGGACGACCGCAGAGAGTATTACATAGACCAGGTGAACGACGTCCTCAAACAAATCGGCGCTGACGGCATCCCCCAGATATTGGTTTTCAATAAAGCAGACTTGGTGGATAATATATTCCTGACCTTCATCCAGAGACGTTTTCCGGAATGTATCAGCATTTCCGCGCTCAAAGCGGGACAATTGGAAAGCCTAGTTGATGGCGTGGAAAAGCGCCTCTTCGATAACCTGTTTTTGAGCCTGAAACTACCCTATGACAAAGGCGCGCTGGTCTCCTTGCTGCATCAGATCGCTCAGGTCAAAAGCGAGGATTACCGCGCCGACGGCATCTATATGGAAGTGCTTGTCGGCAAGGAAGATATGTATCACGTCAAAGACTATGTGTTGACATAATCTGCGGCACGATTATCAAAGTGCCAAATAGATATTTAACCCCCTTAGGAGAAGCCATGTCCAAGCTAATCAGCGCCGCTCAAGCGGCAGCTATGATTCTACCGCACAGCCGTTTGGCGATCGGCGGATTTCTTGCCGTAGGCGCTGCTGAAAGCATGATCGACGCGATCGTGGCATCGGGTGTTGGCGATCTGCACATCATCGTCATCGCCTCGGACTATGAAACCCGCGGCGTCGGCAAGCTGGTGGTCAATCACCAGGTCAAGAGCGCTCAAATTACGCATCTGGGCACTAATAAAGAGATTCAGAAGCAGATGTACGCCGGGGAGATCCAGATAGAATTGGTGCCGCAAGGCTCTTTGTTGGAACGTGTGCGCGCTTTCGGAGCGGGGCTGGGAGGGATATTGACCCCCACCGGACTCGGGACCATCGTCGAAGAAGGCAAAATGATCATCAATTTGGGCGGCAGGGATTATATCCTCGAGCCGGCAATAGAAAGCGATTTTGCGCTCATTCGTGCCTGGAAAGCAGATAAAGCGGGAAATCTCGTCTATCGTAAAACCGCGCGCAACAGCAACCCGATCATGGCAATGGCGGGAAGAATCACCATCGCGGAAGTGGATGAGATCGTGGAAATCGGAGAGCTCGATCCCGAACAGGTAATCACCCCCGCGATCTTCGTCAATCATCTGATCTTGAGCAAGGAGAGCGGAAATGGCAATGGATAAAAGAGCTTATATCGGAGCGCGCATCGCGCAGGAACTCAAAGATGGCGACTATGTGAATCTTGGCATCGGACTTCCTACCGAAGCGGCAAATCACATACCACCCGGTGTGCATGTCGTCTTTCAATCCGAAAACGGCATGCTTGGGGTGGGACCGAGTCCCGCCTCCGGAGCTGAAGATACAGATTTGATCAATGCCGGAGGTGGTTTCATCACTGCTTTGCCCGGTGCCTCATACTTTGATTCAGCAACCAGCTTTGCCATCATTCGCGGTGGGCACTTGGACGTCACAGTCCTGGGCGCTTTGCAGGTGGATCAGGAAGGCAATCTGGCAAACTGGATGATCCCCGGCAAGCTCGTTCCCGGCATGGGTGGAGCGATGGATCTGGTCACCGGAGCCAAGAAAGTGATCGTGGCGATGGAGCATTGCGACAAATTTGGCAATTCCAAGATATTGAAGCTCTGCACTTTGCCGCTCACCGCCAAGGCAAAGGTCAGCCTCATCGTTACCGATATGGCGGTGTTGGAAGTTACACCTGCAGGCTTGGTGCTAAAGGAAGTTTCCGAAGGATACACGGTGGAGGATGTGGTCAAAGCCACCGATGCGGAATTGATAATACCGGATTACTTGGGCTGATCAGATCGCGGCAAAGATGTGTTGCCGCAGATTGACCTGGTCTTTGAGCAGTTCCTGGATGCCGGCGATCTTTTTGATCAACATCGCTCCGATGTGTTGATCAAACTGCTTGCCGAGGTTGTCTTCGATCTCGCGGCAGGCGGAGTGCGAAGTCATTGCGTCTCGATAGGGTCTTTTGCTGGTCATGGCGTCATAAGCATCCGCGATTGCAGTGATTCTCGCCAGAGGAGATATCTCCTCGCTTTTGATGCCATTGGGATAGCCGCTGCCATCCCAGCGTTCGTGATGCTGGAGAATGATGTCGTGCACCTCAGCCGGCAGACCGATAGGATCGACGATTCTGGCGCCAATGCTGGGGTGCAGCTTCATCAGATCAAACTCATCAGGTGAGAGCACTGCGGTTTTTTCCAGTAGCGGTTTGTTCACTCCGATCTTGCCCAGATCGTGCAACAGCGCTCCAATACGCAAAAGTTTCAGGTCTTCTATGGATAGCCCCAGATACTTCCCAAGCAGGATGCTGACCGCGGTCACCCTTTCTGAATGCCCGTGGGTGTAGATATCCATCGCCTCGATGGTATTCACCATGGCGTGGATGGTGTTTATATAGTGGTTTTCCAGCTTGGCGTTGGTGGCAAAGAGTTCCATTGTGCGCTGTTGAACCACCAGTTCCAGATGATGCTGATAGAGGTCGTTTTGCAACATCAGCTGGTTTTTCTCGATCGCTTGTTTGACGCGGATGAGCAGCTCCGACATGTCAAAGGGTTTGCGCAAAAAATCGAAGGCGCCCAGTTGAATTGCCATACGCATCCTTTCCGGATCGGAATAACCGGTGATCAGGATCACGGGGATCTTGGCATCCTTGCGGGTGACGTGTTTGAGCAGTTCGAGACCGCTCAATCCCGGCAGGTTGATATCGGTGATAATGGCGTTGAAAGGCTCGCGCTCGATCAATTCCAGAGCCGTGAGCGCTTCCTTGCTTCCGATAGTTTCATACTCGCCGGTGATGCTGAGGCAATCCATTAGCATTTCCAGCATCAAATCATCGTCATCGACCACGAGGATGCGTTTCAAATGATTCTGTGGATCGGCTGCGGTTTTTCCCGGATAGTTCAGGATGTTTTTCATATCAGGGATACCTCTTCGATACATTCAGGGTCGGTGAAACTTACTTTGTTCACCGCACGGCTCACCGGATGCATGATAAGTCTGTCATCTCCGGCAGGTCGCAAAAAGCGGTGCATGTAGTTTCCATCGATGTTTTTGTGATCGAGCCACAGCTCTCTGGCTCTTTCGAAGAGCAGCACCGGCATACGTTGATGGATCGGGCGCATATATGTATTTGCCGCGGCGGTGATGATCGCAAGCGATTGAACGTAGGAGCCGTCCGGCGTGTACCATTCATCAAAGATACCGGCAAAATGAAGCAGCTCGTCTGTGGCGGAATGGATAAAAAAGGGCTGTTTGTCGCTCTGACGCCATTCATAGAAACCATTGGCGGGTATGAGACAACGCCGGCGCTGCAAACCTACACGGAAGATGGACTTTTCCAAGATCGTTTCGCTGCGCACGTTTATGATCTGAATCTTGGGGATTTCTTTGCTCCAAGAGGAAATGAACCCCCAGCGGAAGAAACCGATGTATCTTCCTGCAGTCTTGCTCAGCGCCGCTGCCACGGTATGAGTGGGCGCAACGTTATAGTTCAATTCCAGTTGCTCACTTGTTTCGCTCAGTCTCAATTCGCGCGTAAGCTTATGCAATTCATCATGTTTGATCACTTGGGCAAATCTGCCGCACATCTAAACTCCTTATATCGGTTGACAGTATTCGAACCCCCTATTTATTGGCAACATATTTTTTTACCCTTGAGAGAAAATGGAGCCGAAATGATGATTTTATTTGATATCGATACCGTGATGAAGGAACTGGATATCCATTTCCACAGCGTCCCCACCCCAGTCGTGGACCTGATCGCGGCAAAGACCAAAGACCCCTTCAAGGTGTTAGTGGCCACTATCCTCAGCGCCAGAACGAAGGACGCCACCACCGCCAAAGTGGCGACGGAACTATTCAAACTCGTAAACAAAGCCGATGACTTTGACAAGCTCAGCTTCGAACAATTGGACGCCATCGTATATCAGACCGGCTTTCACAGGGAAAAGACGAAACACCTCAAAGCGCTGCCCAGAGTGCTGAACGAACGCTTCCAAGGAAAAGTTCCCAACGCCATCGACGACCTGCTGCTGCTACCCGGAGTGGGACGCAAAACGGCAAACCTCGTGCGTGCCGTGGCATTTTCCCTGCCTGCCATCTGCGTGGACATCCATGTGCACCGCATCAGCAACCGCTGGGGCTACATCAATACCAAAACCCCGCTGGAAAGCGAGATGGCACTGCGCAAACTCCTGCCTCAAAAGCACTGGCTGAGCTATAACTCCTTCGTTGTCGCCTTCGGGCAAAACCTCTGCACACCCAGAAAACCACATTGCGCCGATTGCCCGATCAAAGAAAACTGCCAAAGAGTGGGAGTTCTGTAGAAAGATTTCCACGCGAGCGTCAATAAGGCAAAAACACAGCTAACCGCAAGGCAGTGATTTACTTACATTAGACAGAGGTGGTCGCATAGATTCAATACTATGATGCTGTTCAAACAATCCTTGGCAAGGTTTCACAGCACGGGAAGAGTGAGAACAATAAATATAACTTGACGGTATAAGCATAAGTTGATACTTGACACTAACTAATAGTTTTTCACAGTTAGCGGTTGCCCGATGGAAAAGTGCGGGCGACTATTCGATAATTACTTTGATTTTGATGCTCACTCCTCGTCGGAGTGTTTGACGGTAAAGCGGGCTGTTTAAGATCATTACTACAAGGATAACCAGATTAAGTAAAACATAAGGTCATCAACAAGATGACGTAGGAGAAACATAATGAAAGGCAAATTAGTTTTAACGGCAATATTACTCATGTATATTGCGGCTGTCAATGCTACAGTCTATACTTGGCCTTATGATTTCGGCACGGGTACCGGCTCATTTGCAACAAGTAATACTTCATCTACCACATTTATGCCCCAACCCTCTGCAGTTCCCGTCTCCGGAGGTGAGGATTATGTATATTGCAGCAATGTTGGTGGTGGGGGTTTGTTTCTGGAAAATCCTGGATTGCCTACGATTGGGTCGGCTACGGAGTTGCGCCTTCAGGCTTCGACTAATGCCTCACCCAACAAATTCAGCATATATAACAATACTAACAAATTAGATGACCAAAGCTCATATCACAGTTTCAGTATCCAGTTTGGCAATGCTGCCGGAGGCAATGTTACCACAGCCGGTGGAGCGTTTTATTTTTTTGTGGGAAAGGGGGTCATGTACACCAGCGATGCAGCTTATGCTAATGCGCAGATTTTCACGGGAATCCGTTGGGTTTTGGGAGCAACTGGGACGATTACCGCAACTTATTCCACCAATTCCGGATGGAATGCTCTTGCGGGGATTACATTTGTTCAGGGCAGAAAGTATGACATTGCCGTATATGCCAACAACAAGGCAAGCGGCAACACCTATACTCGAAACGGTACTGGTTATTCCCTGTCAAATAATAAATGGGATTTGTGGGTGGACAATGTCAGAATAGCTGCTGCTCTTGCCAACACTCAACTGGGTGGTTCAGTATTTCTTGATTCTTTTTTGTTTAGCGGTGATACTGCGACCGGCAATAATGCTTGTGCGTTTATAGACGACATTATTTACATGAATTCCTGCACCGGAACCGTTACCATCGACCCCACCGAATATTATGCAACACCTACCGGTAATCTGAATTTGACCACCAGTTGGGTGACTAATGTCGATGGAATTGGGGGCAGCAATCCTCCTAATTTTACCTCCGGCTATCAGACCTTCTATATCCAGAATAATGCGGCTCCAACCATTGGCGCCAATTGGGTTGTTTCCGGGACAAGCACCAATGTTATCCTGGGAGACGGCACAAACGCGGTTACTTTTACTATTCCATCCGCCTTTACAATGACCGGTCCCATCAATGTGCAAAACAATGGTACTCTGAAACTGGAGAATACCACTTACCCCACTATCGGAACTCTGGCGACAGGCTCCACCGTCGAATATGCCGCGACGGGTGCACAGTCCGTACCGGTGTTGTTCTACAGCAATCTGCGTGTTTCCGGCACAGGCACCAAGACCTTGGCGGGCACGACAACCGTAGGCGGAAACCTGAACATCTCTGCCACCACTGATATCCTTGCCCTGGGAGCCAACACCCTGAACGTGACGGGCGCCGTTTCCGGATCAGGACTCATAAACTATAACGGCACCGGAAGGGTTGGCGGAACCGGCAGCTTTGCCGCTGCAAACTTCAGTATCACCCAAATCGGCACTAATACAATAACAATGCCCGCAATCATCAACAATCTGGGAGTAAATACTTTAGGGGCGGTGACCATGGGTGGCAACACTTCGGTAAACAATCTTGCCCTCACGACCGGAATGAGCATCGGAGCTACGATATTGACGATAAATGGTGCTATTTCAGGCAGCGGGATTCTGACCGGAGGAGCTACGTCAAATGTCATCATGGCGGGAACATCAGCTTCCACTACTTTACCAGCAGTGACGTTGAATAACCTTACCATAAACCGCGCCAGCGGGATTTCCATGGGTGGTAATGTTACCGTGGGCGGTGTTTTGGCACTTACTTCCGGCGCACTGGGAATCGGAGCCGACACGCTCACAATCAATGGCAGCACCAGTGGCACCAGCGGTCTCGTGGGAGGAAGCACGTCTTCGATAACCATCGGAGGCACCGGCAATTTGGTATTGCCATCAGTGTCAAGCCTGCACACCCTGAATATCACACGAGCCAACGTGATAGATTTGAGCTCCACGATGACCATAAGCAACAATTTTAACCTGGCTACCGGAACTGTAGTAAACTCAAGCAGCGCCAATACCCTTACTTTTGCCTCCGGTGCTACCGGAACCGGCTCAGGTACGGTAAACGGACCGGTTAGACAAAATACAACCGCTATCTCGGCTTCCGGAGACTTCTCCAATATGTACATGGGACTTTCCATAAGAGCCGGCACCAGCGCAGTGAGCCCCTTTTCAGCACTCAAAACGGATGTCTCAAACTCCGTCAACAACGGTATCTCCATCGCTAAGACTTGGCATCTATCCGGAGCTTCCACCACTTCCAACGACATAACCTTTAGCTGGCCTACCGCCGCGGATAATGGCAACGACTTTGCCGGCGGTGTTGGTACTGTATGGCGTTTCGATGGCTCAGTTTGGGTTCGGGTTTACACAGGGACTATCACGACCACCTCAGGAATCCGCAGCGTTAATTTTGCTTACAATTTTGGCGCGGGCGGCTCTGCGGGAGACTTCACTGTGCGGGCAGCAAGCCCTGTCATAAGCACTTCTGTGCCATCCTTGACTAATTTCGGGTTGATCAAAATCGGCTCCTCTTCCACTCCCTTGTCTTATACTGTTTCGGGAACGGAACTTATCGCCAATCTGTCAATCATCGCCCCCGCAGGATTTGAGATATCCACTTCATCCAGTTCGGGATATGGATCTTTGATAACCTTGATCCAAACCAACGGTTTCGTGAATTCGACACCCATTTTATGTACGCTTCACCCCCAGCTCAGTGGGACCCCTGACCACAAACATCGGCCATTCCAGCCCCGGCGCCGCAGGGGTAAATGTATCAGTCAGCGGTACCGGGATCAATAATCCGGTAATCACTACCCCCACGTCTGCCTCGATTACCGCAAACAGTGCAGTGTTAGGCGGAAACATAACCAATATCAACCATTCGAATGTTTCTACACGTGGTGTCTTCTGGTCTGTCACAGAAGGCTTTGCGGATGGAGCCGGAACACAAGTATCTGAAACCGGAACCTACGGCACGGGAGTGTTCACGATAAACGTCCCCGGATTATCCCCGAATCAAATCTATTATTTCAAAGCTTTTGCCACAAATGCAGCCGGTACGGCTTACACGGCTCAGGGAACATTTACCACTATCGGCATACCGGTGATCACCACGCCGACCTCAGCAGGGATAACTACGACAACGGCAGTATTGGGAGGAAACATTACCAATATCAACCACTCGAATGTTACTATGCGTGGTATCTATTGGTCTATTACAGACGGTTTTGCAGATGGAACAGGGACAGCGGTATCGGAAACCGGTAGTTTCGGAACCGGTGTATTTACACTTCCGGTTTCTGGATTGACAAGCAATACGGTCTATTATTTCAAAGCCTTTGCCACCAATGCGGCTGGAACTGCTTATACCGCTCAGGCTACGTTCAGGACGGCAACCAACGCACCGGTGGCATTACCGGCTTCGGCAATCTGCCACAATGGTTTTACCGCTCATTGGGAAGCGGCAGCCGGTGCAAGTTCCTATCGCCTGGATGTATTGGAATCAGATGGGATTACTTATGTGGCTGGGTTTCAGAATCTATCCGTATCCTTAAATATTGCCCGGGTGGAATTTGTAGCCGTCAACACTGCCTATAAATATCGGATCAGAGCCTTTAATGGCTCCACTAGCCTCAATTCCAATGTGATCGATGTTTCTACCACTGCTGTCCTGGAAGGAACCAGTGCCAGCACCTCGATAGCGGGTGCTCCGGCAAACCTGTATGTGACTCCTGTTTCAGGCGGTCCCGCTTTTACCAATAACGATGTAGTCATTGACCCTGTGAATGAGGCAAGTTCGGACTTTTCCATTATCGTATCCTGGCACGCAAACGGTTATGACACATGGCCTGATGCCCGTCTTATCTGCCGGATATCCTGCTCAGACAATAATGCGCTGAATGGAACATATACCGTGAACTACGCGGGTATGGGATTCACTCCAGTTTCTGCGGTTTACAAATGGGACGGAGTCTGGAGATACTTGTCTGCCTCTTACTCGGCTACTGAAGCGACCTTTGCATTAAGTGGTTTGGCCAAAGGATTCAGGGGAGAAGTGATCGTCGCCTTTGACAATGGAAACGGCACCCTGCCCGTCGAGCTATCTTCTTTCACCGCCGGTTTCAGCGCCCAGGGCTTTGTCCAGTTGCAATGGATCACTCAGTCCGAGACCAACGTTGCCGGCTATCGTATCTACCGCAACGATTCAGACGATCTGGAAACGGCGCTCATGCTCAATACCTTCATCGATGCGACCAATACTTCCCAGATGCAGATCTACGTCTATTGGGACAAAGAAATCTTTGAAGACGGCACCTATTATTACTGGCTGCAAAACCTTGATTTCGACGGATCCTCGCAATACCATGGACCCATCACCATCACCGTCACTTTGACCGGCGAAGGGACTCCCCAGATTCCCATCACCCAAGGGATCGGCAAAATCTATCCCAATCCTTTCAACCCCAGCACCAATATCGAGTTTGGCGTTGTCCGCGGCGGAGAAATCAGCCTCGCGGTCTATAACACCCGCGGTCAATTGATGCGCACTCTCTTCAGCGGATACAAAGACGCAGGCAGCTATTCTCTGCGTTGGGACGGCACCGATGAGGCGAATCGCTCTCTCAGCAGCGGTATTTATCTGCTGAAGCTGATTTCGGATAGAAGCTCTTCACTCCGCAAACTGGTGTTGATGAAATAGCGTATTCTCGGAATACAGGTAATTGCCCAATAAGCAAACCCCCGTTTCGACGGGGGTTTTGCTTTGTTCCATAAGCGGCAAACGGGGACGTTTGCAGCTCCGATAATGGGGCTCAGAGTTTGAGAACTTTACGGATGACGACGGATTCCTGATTTTTCACTTGGATAAGATAGATTCCCGCGGGCAGGGCTTGATCGAGATCGTTTTTCCCGTCCCAACGGATAGTGTTTTCGCCGATACCGAGAGTATTTTGGCGCAGGCTGCGAACCTTTTGCCCGCGAATGTTATAGATATTGACAGTGGCACTTTGGGCTTTGTTTGCCTCGATTTTGAGAGTGATGCCGTGTTTAAAGGGGTTGGGATAGGCGCTCAGTTTGAGAGGCAAAGCGGGGATCAGTTCTTCCAACACGTTGCTGCCGGGCAGGCTGCCTTTGGCGAGATAGAGCAGATGGACATTGGAATCAGGAGGTTTCACGCTCAGCAGGACGATGATGGAATCCCCACCTGCCGGAATGAAAGCCATAGTGCCGTTTTGATCGGCAATGTTACTTTCGTCAAATGCCGCCAACTGCGGCTGCCATTGATAGAGCGGCATGCTGCCGGTGGGACTGAAAGCGTAGAATTGGAAAGATCCATCGCTATCCAGATTGGCAAATACCGGAAAACCTCCCGGATGGCGTCCCAGATTTTGATAATCCGCGATAGCGTCATAGTTGCCCAAAAGCGGCGATTCTCCAGTCGCTGTGTTCAAGCCCGTCACGCGGATTTGTTCGAAGCTGTCGTGGCGCTGCGTTTGTAGGAGATAGCTTGAGTTATATAGTTTCACCTGCTTTGGGATCCAGTGCTCTTCCGTGTTCAATACGAGCTCGCCGTCGTTTGCGGAATCGGGATTGATCCAGGCACGGTTATTGAGATGATAGAGGTTTATGCCGAGGTATTTGTCTATGGATTTTGTTAGGACATCTTCCCCAAAAACCTTGTAATAATCCAATTGCCAGTCGTTTGCTGCGCTCTGGCGTTTGATCTGGAGTCCGAAACCAAAAGGATGGTATCTGACTCCCCAGTTGGGTCCGCGGGTGTCTCCGGGACGCTGTACCTTGTATCCGATACCGCCTCCGCTTGCGCCGGGATAGTTTACCGTACCCAGTGTGATGCCCAGGACGGGATCGGTATGATTGTTCAAGCCGGGAGAGCTGCTGCCGCCACAGAAATCGAGCTCCGGATTCCATAAACCATTGCTGGGCCATTCCACGTCATTGTAGCCTCGGTGCATGAAGCCTCTGCGGGCTTGATAGACGGAGCCATAATGCCGCAGCCAGCCTCTTTCCAGATAGGGCATCCTCTCTGGCCACAACGGATTATACCAGGGATAATCGATCAGAGGAGGCCAAGGTGAGGCGTTTGTTTGCGGATAGCGCCTTCGGGAAAGATCGATCCAGGAATAGTAATTCCCGCCGGAGTAAACCGCTGGGACGCTGGGATGCGGATGTTGGTATTCAAAAGAGAAGACGCCTTCACGCTGGGGGACGCTGTCAGTTTTGAGCGCGACCAGATTGGCATAGATCATGGTCGGGCTGGTGTCTGCCCGGCAATTGGGATGATAGCGAAAGCCGTCAACCGGATCACGGTATCCATATTGGAGCTCGATCTTTTCTCCGGAAATGAGGGTCACAAAGTCCGTTTGGTTTTGAGCCGGGGATTCGCCTGCCGGAGTTCCGCTCAAGGTGATATCTCCGCTCAACATGATCTTGTAGGGTGAATGGATGATATTGTTGCCGCTAAACTGACCCCGAATCCATAATGGAGCATTGACCCTAAAGATCGCGTTGTCGTGCATGGATCCGCTCCCAACGGAAACCCAGAGCGTGTCTCTCATGCTAAAGCTGTTGTAGTAAAGCGCGTCTCCGGTGGCGGGGGGGAAGCTGGAATAAACCGGAATATTCACTATTGTTTCAAGACTGATCGTCCCAAGCATAGCGTTATATGTATCTCCGTTCACGGTGAGGAAGATGATGTGGTCATCGCCCTGGGCTTGGGGAAACATGATCGGGCTCTGCTCCAAGGTGTATGCCATGGTTGTGGGATCGGGAGTCAAAGGTGGAACGCATTCCGTAAATCCACCAAGGAAGATTTGATCATAGGGCATGACGCTTGGAATTGAAATGAGAGCGCCGGAAGTGTAGACATGATCAAGAAAAATGGGCCAACCGCTGTTGTTGCCTGTGCCTTGCTTGATCCAGATGTCGTTGTTACTGCGCACTTTGCCAACGATTACATCAAAGCCTGAAAATGATAAAACGGAATTATTGCTGCTTTCGCTACTGAGGGTGAGCATCTGGTAGTCTCCATTGTCAAAGGCGTCGTTTTTGATCAGAAACGTTTCCGGCACACCGTTGTGGACGCTGACAAGGGGTTGCATGTCCGCCGAGATCATCGAATTCTGTAAACTAAATTCGATCTGATCACGGGGGGAAGTGGCAAGCACCTGATTGTGCCCCTTTTTGTAGGCGATGAAGATTTGTTGATCTGAAATCGCGAGGGTGGGTTTGCTGATCTCCATTGGAACAGGAATGTAAGGGGGCTGATTATTATCAATGATGTGGACAATCGGAGCAGCGTTTTCGGTGATCTTGACCATCACTATGTTGGTGTAGATTCCAGGTTTATTCAAATACGTGAAATAAAGCGAGTTTCCATCCCATTGCATGGCAGATTCTCCGGCAAACCCGTGACAGTGAGGAATCTCATCAATCATTACCGGCAAACTGATTTGAGCCCACAGGCTCATGCCGAAAATAACGGCAAACATTGCACAAACTAAGAAGATACGCATGATTAACCTCCTTGATCTAAGAGGAAATAGCAATATTTGTTCCAAATACCAATAATATTATACTTTAGCGCTCGCGTTATCGGACTGCGATGAATAGTTTTGGCGTTTAGATTGGGCTTTTAGAGGATCGGGAACAACGCATTCACCCATTCACCTGTTCACCTGTTCACTCGTGTAGTATCATTGAGAGATTTGAACCGTCTCCAAAGCCTTTGCGGGAAAGCGCTTTCGCTTTTTACTTGACACCTTCAGCATATCTAAAATCATTGTGATACAATAGGAATTATCTGATCTTCAGAAGAAGGCTCTGCTTTCTGACTGTGAATAAATGTGAGGTTTTTGATGTCCATTTTTGATTTTTTCGGCATGATGGCAAACGACATCGCCATCGACTTGGGAACGGCAAACACGCTTGTGTATAAAAAGAATGGCGGGATCGTGATCGACGAACCTTCCGTAGTGGCGGTCTCCAGTGATGGTAAAAAGATCATCGCCATCGGCATGCAAGCCAAGGTGATGCTGGGTAAGAACCCGGATGAAGTCCGCGTGATCAAACCCTTGAAAGATGGCGTGATCGCGGATTTTCAAGTGACGGAACTGATGCTGCGCAACCTCATTCTACGCGCCCAGAAAAAGCGTCTTTTAGTGCGTCCCAGAGTGATCGTATGCGTCCCTTCGGGGATCACCGAAGTAGAAAAGCGTGCGGTTCGGGACAGCGCTTTGCATGCCGGAGCGCGGGAAGTTTTTCTCATTTCCGAACCCGTCGCGGCAGCCATCGGAGCCGATCTTCCGATCGACCAAGCCTGTGGAAACATGGTCATGGACATCGGTGGCGGCACCAGCGAAATCGCGGTCATCTCCCTCTCCCACATCGTGGTGCACAATTCGATTCGCGTCGGCGGGGACAAACTTGATACCGATATCATCAGCTATTTGCGCAAGAAAAGCAACCTGCACGTGGGACTGCAAACCGCGGAAAAGATCAAGATAACGATCGGTTCCGCCTATCCGATGAAGCAGGAATTGACCATGGATGTGCGTGGCAGGGACATCGTTTCCGGCTATCCGGTCACCATCAAGATCTCTTCCGAAGAAATCCGCGAAGCGATCTCCGAGACGGTCGCCACGATGATCGACGCCATCAAACGTCTGTTTGAAAGAACGGCACCGGAGCTCTCAGCCGATATCGCTGAACGGGGAATCTTCCTCACCGGCGGTGGAGCGTTGCTCAAAGGCTTGGACGAAAAGATTTGCAAGACGGTCGATCTCCCCGTGCACGTGGTTCCGGATCCTCTGGAGTGCGTGGTCAAGGGTGCCGGCAAGGTCTTGGACGATATTGACCGCTATCGTGATGTGCTGATCAAACGTATCGAAGATTAATCGCAGGCTTGAATACGAGCTTTATCGGCACAGCCATATCGGCGGCATTCGTAGCGGTCTGAATTATTTGGGAAGAAGAGGAACAAATAGTGTTGAAACGCTTTTTGATACCGTTGATACTTTCAGTGCTGGCTCTGGCGATGTTGATCGGCAGTGCCGAAAGCCGTGGTTGGAGAGCTTCACTTTTCGGTAGGACGGTCTTTTTCCCTTTCACGCATTCTCTTCAGGTCATAAAATCCAATCAGGTGCTCAAGACCGAGATCATCAAGCTGCGCATCCAACTGGCAGAATACACTTTGCGCAATCTCGCTCTGCAAAACGAAATCAAGGAGTATCTGAGCTCCACCGCGGTCAGTTTTGAAACCGGCGGGGTGGATTTTGAGATCGCAGAAGTGGTGGGCTATTCAGGACAATTTCAACAGCGCAACCTGATCGTCAACAAAGGCAGGGTCAATGGTATCAAACCAGATAGTCCGGTTGTTTCCGCCCAAGGCATCATCGGTAAAGTCATCTCGGTTTCGGATACCTATTGCATCGTGCTGCCATTTTCCAATCCCCAATTCCAGATACCCGTGATGGACAAAAGCACCGGCGTGCAGGGCATCCTCCAATCCGAACTCGGCGGGCTGATCACGATGAGCATGATCAAGCTCGGTTCGCAGATCAGCGTGGGGGACACGATCGTTACCTCCAATCTCTCGCGTATTTTCCCCAAAGGCTATCCCGTGGGCAGCATCTCCCGCATCAAGGAATCCCAGGATAATCTCTTTATCAGCGCGGAACTGAGCCCTTTCACTCTGGTCGAGAACCTGGAGCATGTCTTCATCCTCAAACCGGGGAGGAACTGATGGCTTGGAAGTATATCCGCACCTATCTTTTTGGGATGGTCTTCCTCTATCTGCAGCTCTTGTTGATGCCCGCTTTCGAGATGGGAAAAGTGATCCCAAACATCCTCATCCCCTGGCTGCTCTATCTGATCTGGACGCGAGAACTGAAAGTGGCGCTGATCGTCGGTTTCATCATCGGGCTGATGTATGACGCCACACAGCCGCTGACCTTCGGTTTGAATGCGTTGATCTTCGTGCTGCTCTGCGTGAGCATCGATATGTTTCGCCAGCCCTTCGAAACCGAGAGCAAGGTGGCAAAGATTCTCACCATCGCTTTGGCAAACATCATTTTCCACTTGATCCAATGGCTTATATTTGGCGTCATCTATGCCTTCGATACCCAGCTCATGCTATTAAACCTGATCTCCTTTTTCTATAACCTCGGAATCACGTTTGTGGTCTTCTGGCTGATTCAGTTTCTATCCCGCCTGCGGGTGGTAGTTGTCAGTGAATAAAAGCACCCCCATCCTCGTTTTCCGCATCTGCATGGGAGTTTTGTTTCTGCTTTTGATCAGTTTCCTCTTCCGTTTGCAGGTGGTCAAGGGAGAATACTATCAGAGGATCGCGGAGAGCAACTTTGTCCGGATTCGCAGGATCATCGCCACGAGGGGGGAGATTTACGATAAAAAATACCGCCCCATCGTGATGAACATCCCATCTCACAACCTCTATCTCATCAGCGGAAAGATCGGCAATACAAACGCCCTCGCCTCCTTTCTTCAGATCAATTTCGGCATCGCGAAGGACGACCTGCTCAAGCGCGTCTTTGAACAGCGCTTCAAGACCTATGAAGAGATCCTGCTCGCGGATAACATCACCTATGAGACGGTGCTGGCGCTCTCGGAACGGATGAACTATTATCCGGAGCTTGTCTTTCGCATCGGCACAACCCGCAACTACCTATATCCAAATCACTTCACCGGATATGTGGGACGCATCAACGAGGATGAATACAAGCTCTACCGCGAGGAAGACTATTCACTGAACAGCTACATCGGCAAGACTGGGCTGGAGCGCTATTACGAAGTCCTGCTGCGTGGCATGGATGGCAAGGAGATCGTGCAGGTGGACGCTCAGGGCAAGAGTCTGGACCTCTTCCGCGAGGACAGCGCGATCAATCCCATGAACGGCCTCAGCTTGGTGCTCAGCATCGACAATGACCTGCAGGATTTTGCCTATTCTGTATTTCCTCCGGGATTAAGGGGCGCGATCATCGTTAGCGAAATCAAGACCGGTGGCATCCTCGCCTATGTGAGCAAGCCGGATTATGACCCCAATGTCTTTATGCAGCGCATCAGTCCAGAGGTTTGGGCGAATCTGAACCGTCTGGAGAAACCGCTATTGGATAGAGTGATCCACGCCGCTTATCCACCCGGCTCGATCTATAAACCCATCACCGCAGCGATGGGTCTGGAAAGAGGATTGATCGATCGCAACACGCTCCTTGCATCTTGCGGCGGCGGACTCCAGATCGGCAACCGTTTCTATAAGTGCTGGTCAAGCGCTGGACACGGCAGGACGAATGTCATCGATGCCCTCAAGGTATCCTGCGACGTATTTTTCTATGATCTGATCAGCCGCATCAACCTGGACGACATCCAAAAGCATGCCATCTCCAGCATGGTCGTCAGCAAAACGGGGATCGATCTTCACAACGAGCGGAACGGCTTCTTTCCCACCACCCGGTGGTACAAGGATAAGATGGGCATCACCTCCAGTTTGCAGGGCTATAAAGCAAACCTTGCCATCGGACAGGGAGAAGTGCTGAACACGCCTTTGCAGATGAACGCTCTCTATGCGGCAATCGCCCGAAGCGGAATCTGGATCCAACCCCATTTGCTGCTCAAAGCAGTTGGCAGAGGCAGGCTCTCCAGAGAACAGGTGGAGCCGCTGAAGGAGTTACGCATGCCCTGGTCTGCCAATACCATCAGACTGATCCAGGAAGGTCTTTGGGCTGTCTGCAACGCGCCGGGCGGTACCGGCAGGGCTTTGAACGTCCCCGGCGCCACATCCTATGGCAAGACCGGTTCTGCGGAGAACTCCATGGGCAGCGTCACCCACGCTTGGTTCTGCGGATATATTGTCACGGACAAACCCGAGATCGTAGCCACCGCCTTCTTCGAAAACGCCGGAGGAGGAGGAGCGGTCGCGGCTCCGGTGGTGAACAAGATCATGAATTATTATATCGGCAACCTTGAAAAGATCAAGGCTACCGCTGATGTGCCACCCCAATTTCGCACAACGGAAGAGATCCGGGAACCCGATTTACCTGAAAACGGCACTGCGCCTGCACAAACGATTCCTCCACCCGGCGTATCTCCAGCTCCGCCAAGCTCTGATGGACTACCGGAATGATCAACCGCAAGAAGTTTGATTTTGTCCTCACGGCATATCTGTTGCTGTTGATATTGTTAGGCTGCATCGCCATTTTCACCGCCAGCACCACTACCATCGGAGAGCACACTAACACGCAGAATCATTGGTGGAAGGAGCTGATCTTTTCCATGATCGCCATTCTCGCTGTTTTGGGACTGCTCAAACTGCCGATGCCGATCTTTGATATCGCTGTATTGCCTCTCTATTTAGTCAATATCATCGCTTTGATATTGGTGCTTTTCACGCCTCCGGTGAATGGCGCACACCGCTGGTTCAGTTTCATGGGCATCAACTACCAACCTTCGGAGAGCGCCAAACTCCTCACGATTCTGATGGTGGCGCGGATCATATCCAAAGATCACCTCAGCGAATTCAAGCAGGTGGTCTATGGCTTTGGTATCATGATTCTGCCGGTGCTTTTAATCCTCATCGAGCCGGATTTTGGCACGACTTTGGTCTTTGGTTTCGCGCTGCTGGCAATGTTGGTGGCGGCTGATGTGCCTTTGTTTTACGTGCTTTTGATCATCAGTCCGGTCTTCAGCATCATTTCCTCGCTGCACTGGCTGGCGGTCATAGTCTGGATCGGCATCCTGATTGTCTTATTGATGCGGGCGCGGCTTTCTTGGGTGGCGATCACCATCGCCTCCATTGCCAATCTCTTCACCGCCATCATCATGCCGGTTTTCTGGAACGGATTGAAGGACTATCAACAAGCCCGTATCCTCACTTTCATCGACCCGATGCGAGACCCCCTCGGCGCGGGATATCAGATTATCCAATCCAAGATCGCGGTCGGCAGCGGTTCTCTCATTGGCAAAGGATGGCTGCAGGGAACCCAAAAGAACATGAATTTCCTCCCGGAACATCACACGGATTTTATCTTCAGCGTGATCGGTGAGGAATTTGGCTTTGTCGGAGCCTTGGCGCTCCTTGGCGTCTTCGCGCTGTTTTTTTGGCGCATCATAAACGCTATCGACGATATCAAGATCAGAGAAAGAAAGATTGCCGCGTCCGGGATTTTGGCTTATCTTATGTTTCAGACCTTTATCAACATCGGGATGAATATCGGCGTGGTTCCCGCAACGGGGATTCCGCTTCCTTTCATCAGCTATGGAGGCTCGAACCTCTTGATAAATACGGTCGCTGTCGGTGTGATTTTAAAATATCTAAATGAACGGGGATTTATGAAATGACGAAAAAGTATTTGTTGCTGTCTGTTGTGCTGGTTTTGATACTGAGCTCATGCATAGTGCGCTCCAGCTTGATGTTCTTCGATTCGGACACTGTGGGTGTCCCCAATCTGCTGTTCAATCCGGGATTCAACGCCTATTCTCTCAATCCGGGGCAGGCTCTGAAGGGCTGGACGGTCATCGCCGAACCACAGGATGGCGAAACCGGCTTGATCGTCATCGATTCCAATCAAGCTTTCGAAGGTCATACCTCATTGCGGATAAACGCCTCGGAAAAAACCATCATGATCATGTCCGATACCTTCAAAGTAGAGCGCTACGGCGGATACTTCGTTCGCCTGCATGCCAAATCCTCCCTGCCTTCGGGTCCGCACATATCCGTGCGATTCATCACGTTCAAACCTGACGGACGCATCTTCCACCGCTTTAATACCAACCTCAAAACCACCTCGGACTGGAAAAAGGGATCAGTCAGCGCCGGTTTCCTCAAACCGGGAGTGAGCTTCGGACGCGTGGTGATTTTGATCCCCCCCTTTGCCGAAGGCTCCGTCTGGCTGGACAACACCGGCTGCTGGAAAGTCCACCACTTCAAGATCGATTGATACCCTCGTGCTGGGAAAGCTTGTGAATAGATAGGATAGCCGAAGCCTGCTATGAGTTAGGTTTTTGGCTCGGAAAAGCTATCTTAGCCTCCGGACTGTAATAGCCAATCAATGACTAAATGCAGGCTGGAATAGTTTTGCATTGCCAATTTCCTGCCCCGTTCGTGCTATTTTCATGTCCAGTTTCGTGTCATTTTCATCCATTTTCATGCTTTCCGCAGCATCGGCATGCTGCGCTACACCGCTCTCCGCCTTGGCTGCGTTAATCAAGCCTTAATCAAGCGTTAATCAAGCGTAATAAAACTAACGCTTGATTAACGCTTGATTAAGGCTTGATTAACACTTTGGATGTAGCGCAGCATGCCGATGCTGCGAAATTCGCCATTGATTGCAGATTGGAGACGTTGATCTTTGCCGTCCGCACAAAAATCCACACAAACTAAACAATTCTCAATTCTCAATTCTCAATTCTCAATTCTCAATTCTCCATTCTCAATTCCCAATTCTCAATTCTCAATTCTCCATTCTCAATTATCAGCACTTCCCAAGAAAACACTTGACTATTAGCGCCGCTTTTGCAGATTATGTCTCATGAGATTTATCAAAGCTTTCGGGATCGAATATGTCCTTTGGCTCTATATCATTGCCTGCGCGGCATGGCTCTCGCTGCGCTTTGAAATTGCCGGCTTTCCGGGCTGGTTGGTACTCTCTCTGCCGGTTTTTCTCGGTGGGGGAATGTCTGCTCTGCGAGGTAGTCTGGGTGCCAAAATGAACCACGGAAACGAGGAACGCCGCGGCTTTCCTTTGTGGAAGATCGAAACCGCTTTGTTGCTGATCCTCAGTTTCGTGATGGGCTGGGTGATCGTGGAAGTGAAACCGGTGGCTTTTTTCACCCAGGCACAAAACACTGCCGGCATCATCGGCGGAATCTTCAATCCCAATCCTGCAGAGCTGGTTCCGATGCTGGATGCCCTCGTGGAGACGATCTTTCTGGCGTTGCTGGCAACCGTTTTTGCCATCCCTTTTGCTTTTCTGCTCAGCTTTTTCGCTGCCAAGAATCTGATGTTCGGCTCCCTCGGCGGAAAGGCTGTATATATGTTTATCCGAACGCTTTCCACAATCTTTCGTTCGATCGAGGCGATCGTGTGGGCGATCATCTTTTGCGTGTGGGTGGGCATCGGTCCCTTTGCCGGAATGTTAGCTTTGTGGATCCATTCCATCGCCTCGCTGATCAAACTCTATTCGGAACAGATCGAAAACATCGATCCCGGTCCTGTGGAAGCGATCAAAGCCACCGGCGCCTCGACTCTGCAGGTGTGGCGCTATGCCGTTGCCCCGCAGATTCTTGCGCCCTATCTTGCCTTCACGATCTACCGCTGGGACATCAATGTGCGGATGGCAACGATCGTAGGTTTCGTGGGTGGCGGCGGCATTGGTCTCGCGCTTTATCAACAACAGCAAATGCTCGCCTGGCGCAACGTGGGACTGATCATGTGGCTGATCGCACTGGTAGTCTGGGTGATGGACATGTTTAGCGCCTATATTCGTGAAAAACTTGTAGTTAATTAAAAAAAAAGATATGAAAATGAAGAACTTTAACCCCGTCGAACTCATCCTCAAAAAGCGCAACGGCGATATGCTCGAAGCCGCTGAGATAAAATACTTTATCGGGTCTTTCCTGAGCGGGGAGATCCCGGATTACCAGATGTCCGCGCTGCTCATGGCGCTCTATTTTCAGGGCATGCAAAAGCTCGAAATCGCCGCGCTCACGGATGCCTATATCAACAGTGGCAGCACCTTAGCCTTCGATGATTCACTCATCGTGGCGGACAAACATTCCACCGGTGGAGTGGGAGATAAGATATCGCTGATGCTTGCTCCCATCGCTGCGTCCCTTGGATTGACGGTTCCGATGATCTCGGGACGCGGTTTGGGGCATACGGGAGGGACTTTGGACAAGCTGGAATCCATCCCCGGATTCAATACTCAATATGGCATGGAGCAGTTCCAGGCATTGGTTCAAAGGCATGGCGCAGCACTGGTTGGGCAATCCGAATTCCTCGTTCCGGCGGATAAGAGAATCTATTCCTTGAGAGACGTAACCGCCACAGTGGAAAGTCCCGGTTTGATAACCGCCAGCATTATGAGCAAAAAGATCGCCGAGGGCGCCAAACACCTGGTCATCGATCTCAAGATCGGCAGCGGCGCTTTCATGCCAAACCTGAGAAGGGCAAAGGAATTGGCGGAATTGCTCGTCCATACGGGAGAAAGTTTTGGACAAAAGGTCTCGATCGTCTTTTCAAACATGAATTCGCCTTTGGGACACGCCGTCGGCAACGCTCTGGAAATGATCGAAGCGATCGAATATCTGAAGGGACGATACCTTTCCGATACCCATGAGCTCACCTCTGCTCTCACGGCGCAAATGCTGATCAGCGGGGGACTTGCAAGGGATTATGATCATGCGGTGGATATGATCGAGACCGCGGTTTTCAGCGGAAAAGCGTTGGCAAAATTTGAAGAGATCATCGAAGCTCAGGGTGGCGATCCGCGCGTCTGTCATGATTATTCCCTCTTCAGCAAGGCAAAATATGCCATTTCCATTTTCGCGGATCATGGCGGATTTGTGCATGCCATCGATTCCCGCGCCATCGGCTATGCTTTGATTCGCGTGAACGCGGGCAGGATGAAGGTAGCTGATCTGATAGACTATGGCGCCGGAGCTTTGCTGTATCCCAAGATCGGGCATCAGATCAATGTGGGAGACGAGATCGGAATCCTGTATTCAAACGATCAAAGCAAGGGCGAGGAAGCGGCGGCTTTGATCCGCCAATCATACAAGATCAGCGAGTTTCCTTGTCCAAACGAAACGTTGATCCACGAGATCCTCGCTCCGGAATGATCCGTTTCTTCAGCCGAAATAGAAACTGAAAAACCAGATCAACGCGACGACCACCGGAACGCAGATCAGGGTTGACCAGGTGATCGCGTGGGCGGTGGCGCGTTTGTCGATGCCATAAGGCACCAAAAACATGTTGGTACCGGTGATCGGCAGCATGGTATTGATTACTAACACGGCAAACCACTGGGTGGGAATGACTTTCAGTGCTAAAAGGACTCCTAATAAAGACCCATAGATCAACGGAGTCCAAACCGCCGTGAGCATGAAGATCTGCCGCACCCAGAGCCAATGATCCTCTCCGTCTTCCTGGTCAATACCGACCAGTTTGCGTAGTTCGCTTTTTTTCATATCTCTGGGATGGATGCCGGAGCCGACGTAGTATAGCGCCGCGGGAATGGTGAGAGTGGTGTAGAACCTCAGCAGCAAACCCCAATCGCCCAGATCCGATGTTTTGATCCCGACCGTCTTTTGCAGGATAACCCCGCTCAAGACAAAGGTGATGAAATAGAAAGGATAGATCCGCAGAAACCAGGGCAGGTGGACTTCGCTTTCGAGATTGCGGCGCTCGCGCGCGTTCATCAGATGCAAAATGTATGGGATCACTGCAAAGAGCGCGATCCCGGAAATGGCGATATAGATCGCCGTCGGCACCGCCCAGGCATTGACCACAAACATGATCCCACCCACAAAGGCGGAGCTTCTTCCCTGATTGGTGAGCACGGTTTTGAGGTATAAACTGCGTTTCGCGCCTTCAAGCCCCTGTTTCCTGATCTGGCGCATGGCATACAGATAGGCTGTCCCATACAGGCAGCCGAGCGAGAAGATCACCACTAAAACAAATTCCGCCTCCATGATGCCCAGCGGTGTATCGAGGAAAAACCTGAAAACAAGGGGCGCTACAAAGAAATAGAGCAGCACCAGACCGATCCGTTTCATCGTGGCATCCACCCGCTCCGGTGAAAAAAGCCGACTCAGCAGCCAAGTTAGCACAAAACCGACGATGATCCAGGGTAAAGTGTAAAATCCCGATATATACGGGATGACTGACCTCAGCAGATCAAACATACAGTCTCCTTTATTTTCAAGTGTTTATAGCTTCGGAACAAAGATGATCTTCCCTTGTTCTCCTGTCAAGGGAAAAGTGGCGCAGCATGCCATTGCTGCGAAGGGTAAACATTTGTACCAGGTAACGGTAGCCTTGCGGAAGACTTGTTTCAATCCTTGGTTTAGAGGATGGGGAGGGTAAACCGGCGGAAGGTGAAGCCGGAAGATGAATGAGAAGTTTGGTTTCAATCCTTGGTTTAGAGGATGGGGAGGGTAAACCAATGCCAAGCTCGTAGCCTTAGTGAACCGTGCCTTGTTTCAATCCTTGGTTTAGAGGATGGGGAGGGTAAACACTCTCACATCACCATAGATGATGAGACACTGGAGATGTTTCAATCCTTGGTTTAGAGGATGGGGAGGGTAAACTGATCACCGGGCAAAACATCTTTGAAGCATACGTGTTTCAATCCTTGGTTTAGAGGATGGGGAGGGTAAACATGTAGCCGGTCTTGCTGCGGAGAAGGAGGCAAACGGTTTCAATCCTTGGTTTAGAGGATGGGGAGGGTAAACACGCGTAGATCCAGGCTTCACTTCGAGTCTTTCGTGTTTCAATCCTTGGTTTAGAGGATGGGGAGGGTAAACAATAAAAGGGGGGGGTCATGTTACTCACAACTCCAGTTTCAATCCTTGGTTTAGAGGATGGGGAGGGTAAACATCTTTTTCTCGCGTAGCTCCATAGCTGTAGTGGTGTTTCAATCCTTGGTTTAGAGGATGGGGAGGGTAAACAAAAACATGCTGATTTTCTTCGTCATTCACCCATAGTTTCAATCCTTGGTTTAGAGGATGGGGAGGGTAAACTTACGGATAGATTCCTCTTCCGCCTTATTCTTAGCAGTTTCAATCCTTGGTTTAGAGGATGGGGAGGGTAAACACCACTGCGCTTCATCGATCTCAATATCATCAGTGCGTTTCAATCCTTGGTTTAGAGGATGGGGAGGGTAAACTTTTAGGGACGGGATCATTCTTTTCATCCTCCTAGGTTTC